>NZ_PJBY01000074.1:0-41604 GCF_002836005.1 Psychrobacter sp. Sarcosine-3u-12 | reverse complement strand
CTAAAATCTCCCAAGTTTATGTGTACGGATTTGACGGCAGGGGTCACTCCGGATCACCCCTGATACACTGGATTCTGTGTATCTACCATGTTATTAGAGTCCTCTTTTCTCAGTATATTTTCTTAGTAACCCAATTTATAGCTTTTTTTCTCAAATTAACTTTTAAACTATCCAATGTCCCATCGTCTGTGAAAGCACATCAATCATGATATCGTCGCTGATAATTACTGCAGGTAGATTATAGTCTGTTCGTTGCACGGTTAACTCAGTATAAATCCGCTATGAGGTTAGGGTCTGTTGAACATTCAAATGTGGAACTGGCAGTGGCTATTTTTTAGACAATGCGCAGTGAAATTTTTGACGCCCAGTCATTCTAGGTTAGACAATTTCGCCATGTATTGGCAAAAAATAGCTCTGCCCTGAAAGGCTGATACTAAAATCACCCCAAACGTTGTTGTAAACCTAGCTAAGGTCTCGACATTATCGTCGGTTTACGCCTGATTTGATAAAAGGTTTGGGACGATTTTAGCAATCAGCAGTCCTAATATTTGAATGTTCAACAGACCCTAAATTTATTTGACGTATGCATCGTACTATTCATAGATAGTTTTATTACATCAAAATTATTTAGATTTTCTTCTAATATTAATAGAAGGGTAGGCCTTACAATTAGTTAACTAAATTCATAGTTTGACAGTCTAATTCCATATTAAATGTTCATTTAACGACCTTATTATTCCTACCAATTTATCTCTCATCAGATGCCTATAACCAAAAGTATTTAATAGCAAAAATATTTATTAGTTAAGGGTTTCATATTCAGCTCAATGCGTTACTATTACTACCTTATTCGTGAAGTCCTCATACTTGACATTCTGTATTAATACCATAAGAAAAGGATAGGTTATGCGCTATGAAGTTATCGTTATCGGTGCAGGCATGGTTGGCACCTCAGTTGCGTGGCATCTACAAAAGAACGGTTCGCAGGTGTTGTTGTTAGACAAAAAGCTACCCGGGTCAGAGACCTCATATGGCAATGCAGGCCTCATCCAGCGCGAAGCGATTCATACGCATCCATTTCCGCGTCAGTTGACTGAGATGATCAGAGTATTACCCAACCAAGGGACGGATATTCGCTATCGTATCCCAGCTATCTTGCGTTATCATCAGGCGCTTTTACAATACTGGAAATACTCTACGCCCGCCTCTGTCAAAAAAATAGAAGCAGAGTGGCAGACGTTGATTGAGCATTGCACCAGCGAGCATCAAACCATGATTAGCGCCTCTGGTGCTGATGAGCTAGTTACTCGTGATGGTTGGTTGCAATTGCATCGCTCGGAGGAGACCTTTAAAGAAGCGATTGCCTCTGCTATTGATGCTCGTAACCAAGGCGTTGAGCATAACGTATTAGACGTTGAAGCATTAAAAGCCATGGAGCCTAGCGCCAATTTTGAAGGTTTCGTTGGTGCAATTCATTGGAAAAACTCTTGGCAAGTGTCAAACCCAAGCTCGCTTGTAAAAGCCTATGCGAAAAACTTCCAAGACATGCAGGGCACGATAAAAGAGAGTGATGTAAAAGAAATCGTGCAAGACGGTGAAGGTTGGAAAGTCATCACTGATAATGACACTTACTATAGTGATAAGTTGGTGATTGCAGCAGGCCCTTGGTCTAATGACTTGATCAAACCACTTGGCTACAATTTACCCTTGTTCCCGATGCGTGGCTATCATCAGCACTTTAAAGTGACGGATAAAAACAATATCAATCACAGTATGTTTGATATGGATAAAGGCTTTGTCATGGGGCCAATGCAGCAAGGTATTCGCATCACGACCGGTGCTGAGATGACCACAATGGATGCACCAAAGAACTTCGGTCAATTAAAAACGGTATTGAAGTTTGCTCGCAAAATCTTACCATTAGAAGATGCGGTTGAGAGCGAAGCGTGGGCAGGATCACGTCCTTGTATGCCGGATATGAAGCCAGTTATTGGGCCTGCAGACAAGCATGACAAACTATGGTTTGCGTTTGGTCACAGTCATCAAGGCTTTACATTAGGGCCGATGACAGGTCGTTTGGTTGAAGAGATGATTCATGACAAGCCGGTACTGGTAGATGTAGCGCCCTTTAGCGCTCAACGTTTTTCTAACTAAGCTCATATCAGATTAACAGCATATCTGAATAGCTCAACAAAGACTTAAATTCATAAATTGAAGGTATACAATATGATAAAAAAGCTACATAGCAATCAGCGTATGAGTAAAATTGTCGTTCATAATCAGACCGTTTATTTGTGTGGTCAAGTAGGCAATGCGGAAGATGACATCAAAGCACAAACCTTGACTTGTTTGGAAAAGATCCAAACGTTGTTAGAAGAAGTGGGTAGCGACAAGTCAAAACTGCTATCAGTGACAGTCTGGATAAAAGACATGTCGGACTTTGCCGAAATGAACGAAGTATGGGATAACTGGTTTGAGGGTATCCAGCCGCCCGCGCGTGCTTGTGGCGAGTCAGCATTGGCGCGTCCTGAACTACTGGTTGAGATGATAGCCATCGCGGCTGAGTAATAGACTGATTGTAATATAGGTATGAATAAAGAGGGCATGATAGCAATATCGTGTCCTTTTTTATTTGTCAGATCGCTAAAGTTAAGCGTACTTTCTAACATTCAGTAGTATGAATAAGCCGCTTTTTTAGCGGATTTATTAATATCTATTGTTTTGTGCTTAATGCTTGCAACCTGTACGACGCCAAAGTCAAAGAATATATAGTCAGTGAAAAGTAATATCGATAAGTAAGCTCGATTAAATTTGTTGCACATATGTCTAATATTATTATACATTCTCTAAGTCAGCTGTTATTATGTTTCAGCAATAAATCTGATAGTTTACTTTACATAAAGATGTCTTTGAGGAGTGCAGTATGGGAATCGTAGGAATTGCTTTATTTTTTATCGCTTTAATTATATGTATAATTTACGGGATTAAGTTGATTATCATTGCCTTTCAAGAGTCGACTGCTTGGGGACTCATGTACTTATTTGTACCTTTTGCTAATTTGTATTTCGTTTTTACCAGATGGGAAAAGACCAAGTCTCCATTTTTGAAAACCTTAATCGCCATCCCGTTATTGATTATAGGCGCTATGCTAATGCCAATGCAGTCAGCTGTTGGATATTAGAGCACGTCCTCAATTAAACCGATAGGGCTCTAAATGGGCGCGCTTTGGAATGAGTAGCGCCCATTGATTGATAGTCAAGAAATTGGCTTTATATTGTTGCTTGCGGTTATCATCGAGTAGTAATTGAGACGTATTAACAGCTACTTCATACTTTGACCCAAGCGTATCGCTGCGGCAATATTGACCGCAGTCGTTTCGATATTTTTATAAGCGTTTTTAAATACCTTATCAATAGAATCTAATTTTTGAATACTAGGCATGACAACATCGAATTGGCTGGTCTGAGCAGGGTTGAGTCCGTCAACGCTACCACAAATAGCAATCACAGGTTTGTGACTAGACTTGGCGAGTTGACTAATACCGCTAGCTACTTTGCCCATAGCAGACTGCACGTCAAGCTTACCTTCGCCAGTAATAATCAGATCAGCATTTGCAATATGCTGTGATAAGTTGGTAACTTTTGCCACTGCATCAAAGCCTGATTTTAACTCAGCTTGGCAAAAGCTCATTAACGCATAGCCAAGACCACCTGCAGCACCAGCACCCGCTATGTCTTGGTAATTCTGATAGCCATGTTGCTCACATACACTCGAAAAATGCGTTAGCGCTTTATCCAAATCATTGATTTGTTGCGGGCTGGCGCCTTTTTGAGGGCCAAATATTGCACTGGCACCCAACTCGCCACATAAAGGGTTGGTGACATCACAGGCTACTTCAAATACTGTCTCCAGCACACTAGTATGGAAGTTTGTCGCATCTAATCGTTGCAAGTTGGCCAGCGCGCCGCCGCCTTGGGCTAACGTATTGTCGTCACTATCATGAAACGTCATGCCAAGCGCCATCAACATACCAAGACCGGCATCGTTGGTGGCACTACCGCCCAGACCGATAATGATGCGTTTAACGCCTTCATCTAAAGCATCCGCAATAAGTTCGCCAACGCCGTAACTACTCGTAATTAATGGATTTCTTTCTTCAGTCGTTAATAAATGCAGACCACAGGCTTGAGCGATTTCAATTACGGCTGTCTCATTTTTTAATAGCAGGTACTTGGCAGTAATTGGTCGCATGAGTGGATCGTTCACCACCACGTTTTTCCAGCGCCCACCTAGTACATAAGACAATACTGCAGAAGTTCCTTCACCGCCATCTGCCATGGGTAGCAGCTTATAGTCAGCGTCAGGAAACACTTGACTGAATCCAGACTGGATAGCGTGGCAGACATCCAATGCTTCTAGGCTTTCTTTAAATGAGTCAGGGGCGATTAAAATTTTCATGAAATACTCTACGATTATGCGAGTTGGAATTGTGCAATTAGGCCAATCATATCATTATAAATTGGATAATCTGCTACCATAGTCTCCTGTTTCATTTATAACATTTAGGATGATTGCCTTGATCACATTTACTGCGCCCACTATTGCCAATATAGAAAACAATGACCTACGTCAGCAGCTACAACAAATTATAGATCTAAAAACCAAACCACTTGGCGCACTGGGTCGCTTAGAGACACTGGCACTGCAATTGGGCATGATCCAAGGGACGCTTACACCGAATATTACCCAACCACAGATTCGAGTGTTTGCCGCCGATCACGGTCTAACCAAGCATGGCACATCCGCGTATCCTAGTGCGGTCACTGCGCAGATGGTTTATAACTTTTTGCAGGGCGGTGCTGCTATCAACGTTTTGGCGCGTCAGCACAATATCGAGCTAAAGGTAGTCGACGCTGGTGTAGATGCAGACTTTGCCAGTTCTCCTTTTAAAGACCATCCACAATTGCTCGATTATAAAGTCCGTCATGGTAGCCGAGATGCGCTAACAGAACCTGCCATGACAGAGCAGGAATGCTTAGCTGCGCTAGAAAACGGTATGAACGTAGTAAAGGATATGGTTGGCAACCTATTAATTGTCGGTGAGATGGGTATCGGTAATACTTCAGCGGCGAGTCTTTTATTGGCACGATTGGGTAATGTAGCAATTGCTGATTGTATTGGTCGTGGTACTGGTCTTGATGATGCAGGGCTACAGCATAAGACAGATATTTTAACGCAAGTATTAGCGCGGCACAGTGAAGTGCAAGCACCATTTGATATACTTGCGGCATTAGGCGGACTTGAGATAGCCATGATGGCAGGTGCGCTGATTCAGGCCGCCAGTGAACGCCGCATTTTATTAATCGATGGTTTTATTGCTAGTAGCGCGTTGTTGGCTGCTGAGCGCCTAGCGCCCGGTGTTGCTCAATATGCTATCTTTGCCCATCATTCGGTTGAACCGGGGCATGCGCATTTATTAAAGCTGCTGAATGCTGAGCCATTACTCAATATGGGTATGCGCTTGGGCGAGGGTAGTGGGGCCGCGCTTGCATACCCGCTATTGCAGTCAGCTTGTGCCATTATCAATGAGATGGCAAGCTTTAGTGAGGCGGGTATTAGTGAGCAAAATAGCTAATGTCAAAGCCACTAAAGCAAGAATCAAAAAAGCTATCAAATCAACCAGAGCCTTCACAGCAGTCATTGTCTAAACTAAGTGTTGGGCAATTTATAAAGCATGAATGGCTATTATTACTGGTTGCCACTCAGTTTTTGACACGATTGCCTGTACCGTCATTCAAAAACTATAATCCGCAGTGGCTACACGAGAGCAGCCGTCATTTCCCCGCAGTCGGTTTGTTGGTTGGGTTACTTTGCGCTGGCGTGTTTTGGCTCGGTAGTATTTTATTTACGCCTCTAGTTGCTGCAGTACTGAGTACGGCTTTTGGGATTAAGCTTACGGGCGCTTTTCACGAAGATGGTCTTGCAGATAGCTGCGATGGTTTGGGCGGTGGTCTGACTCGCGAGCGCACGCTGACTATTATGAAAGACTCGCGCTTGGGCACCTATGGCGTGTTAGGTTTGGTGTCAGCATTACTGCTAAAGATTTCCTTATTAGCCAGCATGTCATTATCGGTGGCTATCGTCGCACTGATTATCGGACATACGGCTTCACGTTTGCTATGTATTAGCCTGCTTGCTCTATTGCCTTATGGCGGTGAGATAGAGCATGCCAAGGCCAAACCTATGGCGCAGCAGCTGACAGCGTTACAAGGATTGTTCAGTAGCGGCTGGTTACTGGTGGCAGGCGTTTTAATGATGGTTATATTTCCTAATGCCATACAGCAGATTAGCGTTGGTCAGTGGTTATTGGCTTTGGTGTTGGCGCTAGTTGCGACTGATTATATGCGATGCTTATTACGTAGGCGTCTGAATGGCTATACGGGTGATGGACTAGGGGCGACACAACAGCTTAGCGAAGTTGCGATATATGCTGGGTTGGCAGCGGCTATACCTTTTTTATAATTCAAAAGAAATCTTTAGAAAAGGCTAATCAATCAATGGTTCTTTATATCTGGCGTCATCCAAAGCCTATTGCAGCTAATGGGTTTTGCATCGGACAGACGGATATCAATGTCGATAAACGCAAAATTAAGCGTCTGGCTAATAAAATACAGCGCTTTACCCGTTTGCATCAGTTGCCTAAAGTCATTTGGGTAAGCCCATTACAACGTTCATTGAAAGTTGGGCAGATATTAGTGCAACGAGGTTTTCACTGTCAAGTTTCGCCTGAGCTTGCTGAGATTGATTTTGGCGAATGGGATGGCCGACCTTGGGAGCAAATCGCTAAGCAAGAGATTGACGACTGGTGTGATAATTTTGCAGACTTTGCGCCCGATAATGGGGAAAGTTTGCAGGAGTTATTTGACCGTGTTGAAGGCTGGTTAAATAAAGCTTCAGCCGTACAAGACCACACATCAATAATAGCTGTCGGTCATGCTGGCTGGATAACAGCAGCTAAGATGATTGAAGCTGGACAGAGTGTGCCAAAGATAGCAGCTGATTGGTCTCAACCTGTAAGCTATCAGCAACGTAGTAGATTAGATTTTCATCCAAAAAAACTGGCCATATATGATGACCAGTCCTTGTAAAAAGCTATGATATGTACTCATAAATGAGCGTTTTATTAAGCTATCTTATCGAACCAAGCTTTTTTGCTTTGAGCAGTCATAGAATCGAAGCTGACATAAATACCTTTATCATCTAAAGTCGCATACCAATGATCGTCATTGCTACCCGTTAATAATTGAAAGTATTTATCATTAACGATCCGACCTACCGTATAGGTTTCACCTTCTAAATAAAAGTCATTACCTTGTGTGCAAAGTAACTTATCGTTAGTGCTTATCATATGATCCTGTCTTATCTATAAAAAAGATAGAATTATAATATCAACTTAATCAGTGACAATAAAGAGGCTTTCATAGGGAGTATCTTATTGTTAAGTATATGTTTTTAGGTTATTTGTTGCTGAATACTATCAACATAGACTTTGGTATGACAAAGAAGATTTGAATACGGGTTTTAGTCAGATATCAGCTGTATGAGGATCGCATCGTTATGGTTGCTTCATCTCTATACTATTAAGAAAACAAAGGAAAGGACATAAAAAAAGCCAGCAACATAAGTTACTGGCTCTTTTTTAGACTTGAACTAGGGCGTGTCTTCAATTCACTCGATAGTCATCTAAATGGGCTAAATCTTGCCAAACATCGTCAAATAGCTGGTTAATATCCTGATATTATCTACGCTATTTTTCTTGTTTGACGGCAATTTATCTCATTTTTATCGCCATTTTTGAAATGAAGACACGCCCTAGATATTTTGAAGATTACTCTTCAGAATAGTTTTCGTTCTCGTCTTGTGCTTCGTCTTCTTCAGCTGAATCTTCGTTATCACCATCTTCAGAAAGAATGGTCACTAAGATGCTAGCAGTAACGTCATGGTGTAGTTGAATATCAACATTATATTCACCAATTTGACGTAAAGTGCCTTCAGGTAGCTTGATTTCAGCACGGTCTACTTCTAGACCTGAGTTAGTCAATGCTTCAGCGATATCGCGAGTACCGATAGAGCCAAATAGCTTGCCTTCGTCACCTGATTTAGCACGCATGATAACATTAACATCAGTCAATGCATCAGCACGTTCTTGAGCGATAGCGACTTCTTTAGCTTCTTCAGCTTCAAGCTCAGCACGACGTGCTTCGAACTTTTCAATGTTAGCTTTAGTAGCAGGTAGTGCTTTGCCCAAAGGGATAAGAAAGTTACGTCCGTAACCTGGTTTTACATCGACAGTTTCACCGAGTTTACCAAGGTTGACGATACGCTGTAACAAAATAATTTGCATGAGTCACTCCTAGTTAACGGTTAACCCTGATGGTTGTCAGTGTACGGAAGTAGCGCAAGATAGCGAGCTTGCTTGATAGCAGTCGCCAGCTGACGCTGGTATTTAGTAGACGTACCGGTAATGCGGCTTGGTACGATTTTGCCATTATCACTGATGTACTGTTTTAGCAATTCAACATCTTTATAATCGATGTGAGTGATGCCTTCAGCAGTGAAACGGCAGAATTTGCGACGGCGATAGAAACGTGCCATGAGTATTCTCCTTTAATTAGTCTTCACTGTTGTCGTTGTCGTCATTATCGTTTTCACGACTGTCTGGACGACGAGTAGTTGCTTTGCGTGCGCGTTTTTCATCGGCATTCTTGGCTAACTGCGACTCTTCAGTGACAGCGTCGTCACGGCGCATAACTAGGCTACGAATGATCGCGTCGTTATAACGGAATAATTCTTCAAGTTCAGCTAAAGTCTCACCGTCAGTTTCAACGTTGAAAAGAACGTAATGAGCTTTGTGGATCTTGTTGATTGGGTAAGCCAGTTGACGACGGCCCCAATCTTCAAGACGATGGATAACACCGCCATTGTCTTGAACCAACTTGATATAGCGTTCGACCATGCCGACCACTTGGTCGCTTTGGTCTGGGTGTACAATTAACACCAGCTCGTAATGTCTCATTTGGACTCCTTACGGATTAGTAGCTATTAACCCTATGTTAATAGCAAGGAGATTTATAAGGTAAACTCAGTCTCATAGAGAGAGGGTAAGCTTAGGTTATAAAGCGCCGTATTATAGCAGTAGTCAGGCACGAAAACAAAGGTTAATACGCGACTACTGCTAATAAACGAAAAAAGCAACGGCTAAGCGCTGCTTTTCTCATAGCATCTGTGTTTTTAAGGTGCGATATTTTTGACTATTTTACTTTTGGTTGTTTGACTAATTGACTGCTATCCGCTTTTACCACTAAGGTTTTGGCAAGTTTGTCATGCCAACCGATGTTTTGCGGGCTTTTAGACGCCATATAATAATGGAGAGCTAAAGGTATGAACACTAGAAACGTTGTAGAAAAAGGAATGTAAATTAATGCTAGTAAGAAAGTACGTATACCAACCAGTCTGATAAAAGAAGGTAGACGATGAGTAGTCTGGTCGACAATACGAATTCCCGTAATAAGCTTACCTAACGATTGACCTCGTAAAATAATAAACAGTAACTGTAAAGCTATAAGCCCAAAGACCGTAGCATTAGACATTAGCTGTGTAGCGTTAGGAATACTTTCCGATAGGCTCAAAGAATACTTAATCAATTCATCCATATTCTGTAGATCTGCTGGCATACCGCCCAATTCTCTCATAGCTAGCATCAATGGAAGGAATGCCATTATTAATAGTAGCCAATCAAGAGCTGTCGCCAATACGCGCGACATAATAGGCGCAAGCACCACATTGCCAACGACTTTGTCTTTGGCTGTACTTTTCTTATTGGTAGCCGTTTTATCTAAGGACACGTTATTATGCGGTGTATGATGACGGTTGCTTGTCATATCTACTTTCGCATTTTTAGCGTTATCTTTTGGACGTTCAGGCTTGCCATATAGTCTGTCTAATGACACGCTTTTTCCGTCTTTAGCGCTGCTGGTTTCAGCATCTTCGGGAAACACGGTGACATTATTGATAATAGAGTCATTAACTTCAGGGCTGCTGATATTAGCAGGTCGATACGCCCGTTGGTTGTTGGTTAAATTGCCAACTCGCTGCCATTGGTCTAAGCCGTCGTGCCAGATCAAATCATCCAGCAAAACCTCACCAGATGTCAGCATAATATTGAGCTGATCCAAAGTGTATGGACCGGCTTGTACGTTATTTCGAGCTAGGAAAATCTGCATAATTGCCTGCATAGTTAGTCATATATTAAGTCGCTACTGTAAGACATAGTATTAGGGTCTATTCAAGATTTTTCAAATAGACCCTAATGGTTGTATCTTCAATGACTGTGTGAATTACCGCTGTGACTTAAGTTACGGCTTACTTTGCTTCTTCACCAGCTAAGAAGAACCACGTATCTAATACTGAATCAGGGTTCAATGACACTGAGCTGATACCTTGCTCCATGAGCCAGAACGCAAGATCTGGATGGTCTGATGGGCCTTGACCGCAGATACCGATATACTTATCAGCTTTGCGGCAAGCATCAATCGCCATAGACAGTAGTTTCTTAACAGCAGGGTCACGCTCATCAAATAGATGCGAGACGATACCTGAGTCACGGTCAAGACCAAGCGTTAACTGGGTCAAATCGTTTGAGCCGATTGAGAAACCATCGAAGTGTTCTAAGAACTCTTCTGCCAATAGCGCGTTGGTTGGTAGCTCACACATCATGATAATGCGTAGACCGTTTTCACCACGTTTCAGACCATTTTTCTCGAGCAACTCAATCACTTGAGCGGCTTCATCAACGGTACGCACGAATGGAATCATAATCTCGACATGGGTCAGACCCATCTCGTCACGTACGCGCTTAAGGGCTTTACACTCAAGCTCAAAGCAATCGCGGAAGTTGTCAGAGACGTAGCGGCTAGCACCACGGAAACCAAGCATTGGGTTTTCTTCTGATGGCTCGTATAACTTACCACCCAACAAGTTAGCGTATTCGTTTGACTTAAAATCTGACATACGAACGATAACGGGCTGATCCATAAATGCTACAGCTAGCGTTGAGATGCCTTCGACCAATTTATCAACATAGAAATCAACTGGTGAGGCATAACCTGCGATACGCTCATTGATTGCTTGTGATATTTCACGTGGCAAGCTGTTCATATTTAGCAAGGCTTTTGGATGCACACCAATCATACGGTTGATGATGAATTCTAGACGTGCAAGACCAATACCTTCGTTCGGCATTTGGGTGAAAGAGAAGGCGCGATCTGGGTTACCAACGTTCATCATAATCTTAAAGGCAAGCTCTGGCATAGATTCAACAGAGTTGGTCTGTATTTCAAAATCAATCTGACTCTCGTAGATAAAGCCGGTGTCACCCTCAGCACAAGAAACGGTGACGTCTTGACCATCAACCAACAGTTCAGTGGCATTACCACAACCAACGATAGCTGGAACACCAAGCTCACGCGCAATAATAGCGGCGTGACAAGTACGACCACCACGGTTGGTGATGATGGCAGAGGCACGCTTCATGACTGGTTCCCAATCAGGATCAGTCATATCTGAAACTAAGACATCGCCATCTTGGACTTTGTCCATCTCATTTAAGTTGCTAACGATACGTACTTTGCCCGCACCAATGCGTTGACCAATTGAGCGGCCTTCACACAAGATTTTTGCATCAGTTGTATTGATGATATAGCGTTCCATGACATTGCTGTCTTGGCGGCTTTTTACGGTTTCTGGACGGGCTTGAACGATAAAGATTTCATTGGTATCGCCATCTTTGGCCCATTCGATATCCATCGCTTGACCGTAATGCTTTTCAATGGTCATTGCTTGCTTGGCAAGTGAGGTCAGCTCTTCGGTAGATAATGAGAACTGCATACGATCTTGTTTTTCGACATCGACGGTTTTGACAGATTTAGTCGTGCTGCCTTCGTCACCATAGATCATTTTCTTATGTTTGCTGCCTAGGTTACGGCGAATAACCGAAGGCTTGCCATTGGCTAGCAATTTCTTAGAGATATAGAATTCATCTGGGTTCACCGCACCCTGTACGACCATTTCACCTAGGCCATAGCTTGAAGTGATAAAGACGACTTGATCAAAGCCACTCTCGGTATCTAGGGTGAACATCACACCAGCGGCGCCAGTTTCTGAACGTACCATGCGTTGTACAGCAGCAGATAGCGCAACGCCTTCATGCTCAAAGCCTTTGTGCACGCGATAAGAGATAGCACGGTCGTTATAAAGAGACGCAAAAACTTCTTTAATCGCGATTAGGACGTTATCAATGCCGCGAATGTTTAAAAAAGTCTCTTGCTGACCGGCAAATGAGGCATCTGGCAAATCTTCGGCAGTCGCAGAAGAACGTACAGCAACGGCGATGTCTTCGCCGCCACTCATGGTTTCGAATGACTGACGCACTTCTTGCTCTAGATCGCTTGGCAGCTCTTGCTCAATAATCCACGTACGGATTTTTTTACCCGTAGCAGCCAGCTTATTCACATCATTCACATCTAATGTTTTTAGCTCGCTATTGATTTTGTCAAGTAAGCCTGTTTCTGTCAAAAAGCGATTGAACGCATTTGATGTGGTGGCAAAGCCGCCTGGAACGCTGACACCCAAATCAGATAAATGGCTGATCATCTCGCCAAGCGAGGCATTCTTGCCACCGACCATCTCAATGTCGTCTTTTCCTAGCTGATCAAGATTGATTACAAGTGCTGTAGATTGCGCTGCCATGATAACTCCAGAAAATAAGGTTATTTAGTAAAGATTATAACGGTCGATTATACCCCTATATTTAAAGAATTTCGAGACCTTGAACCAAAAAATTCGTCAAAAAGATACAAATTGTCGGGATTGCTACATAATTTATGGCAGCCGCCTGAGTATTTTACTTTTGAGATCCCTCTAAAATTTTAATATTACTGGCATAGCAGGGTGTCATTATGGTTATTTAAATGTCTAAAAATGAGTAAATGCTGGCCAAAATCGCTTTTACCGTTTTCATACTTATATTTTTCATACCTATATATAAGACACAATCTATAAAATATAAAACACAATCCATAAAATATAAAGTTAGGTTTTATATAGTCGATGAATAAAATCATGCAGCGCAATACAGACCGTAAAGGCGCGGATGTGTCACTGTTTGCCGACAACATTGATTTCTATTGAGCCGCTATTATGCGTATAATGAAGCGTGCAATGACTTGCATAAATAACCTAACAAATAATTAAAATAGTAATATTGATTAAAAGACGAGCAAAAAGCGACAAGCTAACTCTAGGCCACTATTAGGGTTTTAACCGAGGTGTTAAAGAGGTGTTAAAGTTATGTACTCAAGCAATCTATCCGAACAAGATAAGCCCACGATTCAAAATCATGATGCGTTAAACTTAGACAATTCACAAACCATAAGAAGTGCGTTTTTTATCTCTGATGGTACGGCTATTACGGCTGAGACCCTTGGACGCGCTATTTTAAGTCAGTTTGCTTCAGTGCCTTTTGAGACCCGCGTGCTGCCCTATGTTGATAGCGTAGAGCGGGCTGAAGATGCCGTTGAGCAAATCAACATGGCTTATCAGCGCGATGGTGTGCTGCCTTTGGTGTTCGATACCATTGTCAGCCCTGAAATTCGCGAAAAAATTAACTCAGCAACCAGCTGTAATCTAGACATGTATGAGGGTTTGATTGGGCGTGTCGCTGAAGAGACTGGGGTAGAGCCAGACGGACATTCAGGTCATGCACACGATGATGTCGACTCTGAGACTTATAAAGAACGTATCGACGCGGTTCATTTTGCCTTGGATAATGATGATGGCGCACGTACGCGTCATTATAATGCTGCTGACATCATTTTGGTGGGCGTGTCACGCTCGGGTAAAACCCCAACGTCATTATACTTAGCCTTACAATTCGGTATCCGTGCGGCCAATTATCCGTTGACCGAAGATGACTTGTACGACAACCAATTGCCAAAAGCATTGCGTGAGCACAAAGACAAATTGTTCGGTCTGCTTATTGATACCGATCGTTTGGTCAAAATTCGTCAAGAGCGCCGTGCTGGTAGTCGTTACTCAAGCTATCAGCAGTGCCAGCAAGAGCAACGGGCGATACAAGGGATTTATATTACTCACGGTATTCCGAGCCTAGATGTCTCAGAGATGTCGGTGGAAGAGATTGCCACGCGTATCTTACAGATGACGGGTCTTAAACGCCGTATTGGCTAACGCTAGCGGCTGGTCATACGTCAGCGTTGACCAAAAAAATTTGTACCACTTTATATATGACAGTCTCATTTAAAACCATTTCACTTAAAACCATGCCTTTATCATATAGAGAATATTATGAGTTCACCTTATAAGTCTAGAAAGACACCTTTATTACTTACTAGCCTGTTGTTAAGCGCGGCTACTTTGCTTAGTGCTTGTCAGACGTCACCATTTGCACGCGAGCCGGTACCTGAGCCACGTTATATTCCAACTATCGTGTTAGGTGAAGCGCAAACGCTTACCGTGATGCCAAATCGTGTGGCATGTGCTTCGGCCTTACCGATGCAGTGCCTGCTGGCTAAATCGAGCAAAGATGGTAGCGTGTTTCAGATTCCTTATGATTGGATCGATGATTTTAAACCAAGCCTTGGCACTGAGTATGTGATTAGCGTGCGTCCACAAATAGATGAAGGCAAGCAAAGCTTGACAGGGCATTGGACATTGCAAAACATCCTATCACAACGTATGGTGGGCACTCTTTAGCAGCATGACCATGGCTCATCTAAGCAGTGATTCACTCATAGCCTACAGACAGATAAATAAAGAAATAAAGAGGACACGATGGGAAGCAAAAAACCAAACGACGCTACCAATGATATCGGTGAAGACATTCATACTGAAGTGTCTAATAAAGAGAGCGGCACAGCGCCGACGCCTGAACGCACAGAAGGGCAAAACAAAAAAGAAAAAATTGAACAAACGCATGAGCAAGTCAACGATGACATCATGCACCATCCTGACTTAGTCAATCCGCTAGACGATACCCGTATTGATGTAAAGTCAGGCTTTACCAAAGACTCTGAGCGTATCAAGGGTGATAAGCATCAGTTTGAATATGATGCGGTGGTATTGGGCGCAGGTCCCGCTGGTGAAGCGGCTGCCATGAAGCTTGCTAAATCAGGCAAAAAAGTTGTAGTCATCGATCCACGTGAGCAAGTCGGGGGCAACTCTACTCATGTCGGCACGATTCCGAGTAAAGCCTTACGCCAATCGGTATTTAACTTGATTAACTTTCGCCGTGATCCGATGTTTACCAAAGCGATGGAGTATCATCAAGTACCGCTAAATAAGGTGCTCGCCAACGCCCGCAAAGTGATACGCAATCAAGTCAGTACCCATACCCGCTTTTATGAGCGCAATCAGATTGAAGTGATTCATGGCTGGGCAAGCTTTACCGACGCGCATACCATCCGTGTCGAACTCGACGAAAATGTCTTTGAAACCGTTACTTTTAATAAAGCCATTATTACGGTCGGTAGCCGTCCTTATCGGCCAGAGATTTTAGACTTCACTCATCCACGCGTTTTTGACTCAGATAAAATCCTGCAAATGGATTATGTGGTCAAAAAAATCATCATCTATGGTGCTGGGGTCATTGGCTGTGAGTACGCCTCTATCTTTACTGGTCTGGGCTATAAAGTCGACTTGATCAACAATCAGAGCAAGCTACTCAGCTACTTAGACAGTGAAATCAGTGATGCGCTAGCGCATGACTTTAGACAATTTGGCGTTCTGATTCGCAACAACGAAGAGATCGATCATCTTGAAACTCACGATAATTGTGTCATTTTGCACTTAAAAAGTGGTAAGAAAATCAAGTCTGATGCGATCCTTTGGTCCAATGGTCGCTCAGGGAATACGGAAGGCTTAAACTTAGAAGCTATCGGCTTAGAAGCCAATAGTCGTGGTCAGCTAAAAGTGGATGATACCTACCGTACTGATATCGAAAATATCTATGCGGCTGGCGATGTGATTGGCTGGCCATCTCTGGCTTCTGCCGCTTATGACCAAGGTCGCTGTGCGGCAGCCTTTATGGTTGGTGATAGTGACGCAGAGCCAGTCTCGAGCGTCCCTACTGGTATCTATACCATTCCAGAAATCTCTAGTATCGGTAAGACCGAGCAGGAGCTAACGGATGAGCAAGTCCCTTATGAAGTAGGACAGGCTTTCTTTAAGCATCTAGCCCGTGCTCAGATCATCGGTGAGCGCACAGGCGTATTAAAGATACTATTCCACCGTGAGACCCTTGAGATATTGGGGATTCATTGCTACGGCAACCATGCCTCAGAGATTATCCATATTGGGCAGGCGGTCATGAAATGTAATAATACTCTTGAGTATTTCGTTAATACGACCTTTAACTATCCAACGATGGCAGAGGCTTATCGCGTCGCGGCACTCAATGGTCTTAACCGCGTTTTCTAAGCGGTAATAAAGACTGAGTTCATAAGTAAGAAAGCGCCTAACTATAATGTAGGCGCTTTTTTTATGTGTTAAGACGTGTCCTCATTTTAAAAATGGTGATAAAAATGAGGTAAGTTGCAGTCAAACAAGGAAAATAGTGCAGATAATATCGATACATGATGCATTGCTGATATCCATTTTTCTTGCTTGCTGTGCCTGCGCAGACAGAGGCTGCAAAAAATTGATATCAGCAATACCGTTGTGTTTTTAGGATATTTTGACTGTATAAAGCTATAAGGCACTTATTTTTTGTGAGGTGCGCCAGCGAAATAGCAGCAGTAATGCAAAGTAAAATGCCCACAAGCCTGCCAGCGCATAAAAGCTCATAGCGACTTGAGCGATACTCGCGCCCATTTGATTAAGCTGCACAGAGGTATTGATAGCGGGGGTAGTCGGTATCAACCAACGTACAAACTGCAGTATTTCTGGTAGTTGGTCGGCAGGCCAAGGATAGCCACTGATAAAAAATAACGGTAGCGAGCTAAAGATTAAAATTTGCAAACTGCGCTCACGTTGCCGGAACCATAGTCCGAGCAAGCAGCCAAGCGTCGCGACGGTCGGACAAAATAATAGCAAGAATAACAAACTGCCAGCCATGTTTTGTCCGCGTGCATAATGATGTAGCTCAAACGCCCAGCCATAATAAAAGCAGCCGATGATAAAGCTTAGCGTGCTGAGCGCAGCAATACGTCCAAGCCAGCCGCGTATCGTAGTCCTGTGGCGGCGCTGCTCATACCAAGTACCGATCAGCATCGCAGTGGCCATGAGTAACGTCTGCTGCAAGATAATAATGGATACCGCTGGCACTACGTAAGCACCATAACCTTCGGTTTGGTTATATAAAGGAATAATCTGTAGCGGTACGGCTTGGGTGTTTTTGGCAGCGGTAGGCGAATACGCGCCTTTTGCCACGTTTTTTTTCACTTCAATGCCAGCGGATACTGTACTGACCGCTTTTAAAAATCCTAACTGTACGTTTTTATTTAAAATAAAATAACCACCATTACCCAGTACGCTCACGCTAGCCGCTTTACCCGATAGCACTTGCTGTTCAAGGCCACTGGGTATAACCATGTAACCGGCGATTTGATCCGACCATATGGCCTCAATGGCATCTTGCTCATTGACAAAGCGCTGGGTATTTAATTGCGGGCTGGCACTCGCATAACGGACAATTGTCCGAGATAAGTTGCTATTGTCTTTATCGATAATACCAACGGGTACGTGATTGACTACTTCAGTGGAATACGGCCATGGATAAAAGAAGCCATAAATAATAGGGGCGATAATCAACATCAAAACCACGCCTTTATCGGTAAAGATGTCTTTGAGAGTCTGTAAAAAACTGCCCAAGAAGCTCTGTGACGATGACAACGTGGCTGATTGCGCAGGCGTCTTTAGTGGCTTGTTTTTCGGTAATGATGACATTAGCGTGCTCCCCAACGTTCAGGATGTGCCAGTGCGCGTTTGCTTAACACAGCAGTCAGACCCATAGCAATAATGGTCGCTAGCGTTAGTCCGTAAATGATTGGCAGCGATATGGCAACAGGGGCGTTCATCTGTAATTGGGCGATATGTAGTTTTAAATAATGGGTGAGCGGTAGGGCATTTGACCAGTGTTGGGCGCTATCACTAATGGCGATATAAGGAAAAGTGACGCCTGCAAAAGCGTAAGAAGGTGCCGAAATAAAGCCGGTAGATGACAAGCCCATGCGCAACGAAAATGAGCCTAAGGTAAATATGGCTCCCAGCCAAAATGACAGCATCATCAGTAATACTAGACCGATATAAGTGACAATAATTGAAGCGAGAGCGACCGCTTGTTGCGGCGTGGCGAGCCATAGCGCCAATGCGGACCAAATACTGTAAGCCAACATCGGCCAAAAATATTTGCCTAATAAGCCAAATACTAGGACGGCAATACTCACTTGCTGAGTTTTTTTGATCGCTGCTAATGGTTTGGTTGCATCGCTACGGCTTTGCTTATGGTCTAGTGTAGAGACTGTGTCACTGTCTACGAGTGCCGTCAAATCGGGTCGACCGGTATCAATAAAAGTGTACCAGCGTCCGATGCGTCTATCCCGCAACTCGCGTCCAATCGTCGTTGCGCCAATAACCATCGCCAAAATATGAAGCAGCGCAGGAATCACGGTGGAGGCTAAGAACTGCTGATAATCGGTTGCCGCATTAAACAAACTGATGCGCTGAATACTGATTGGTGAGTAAGCAATCGCCGCTTGCGAGGGTGCCATGCCTTGTTTAACCAACCGCTGTATCTCAACGCTAGCAGATAAGGTACCAGCGACAGACTGAACGCTTTTTTG
This sequence comes from Psychrobacter sp. Sarcosine-3u-12, assembly GCF_002836005.1. Classification (NCBI taxonomy): domain Bacteria; kingdom Pseudomonadati; phylum Pseudomonadota; class Gammaproteobacteria; order Moraxellales; family Moraxellaceae; genus Psychrobacter; species Psychrobacter sp. Sarcosine-3u-12. Next base: position 22,690 of record NZ_PJBY01000074.1, on the reverse strand, counting down.
AATGATACCCGAGTGTGTACCATACTGGGCATTTACTTGTAAAATCAGCGGTGCTGGTTTGCTAGACAAAATATTACGCGAAAAATCCTCAGGGATAATCACGACTGCATAAATATCTCGTTGCAGGATTGCCGCTTCAGCAGCGGCGGGCGAGTGATAAAGTTGTCTGACAGTGATATCAGGACTGGCCTCAAGGTAGCGCACAGCGGTATTGGCAATCGGGCTATTGTCTTGATCAATTACCCCAATCGGCAAGTTGGTAATTTGCGTTTGCGAAAAAATCCACCAAATCAGCAGCACCGTGACCAAGGGTATCCAAATCACCATGGCAAAATCCCAAGGATTTTTGGCTAAAAATCGCCGCTCGTACACGGCACTACGTACAAAAGCATCCCTGAGCTGAGCTTTACGCATGGCTTACTCTTGGCTCTGATTGGCAGCGGTTGGATTGATACGGACGATGACACTCATTCCCGAACGAATCCGCGCATCAGGTTTGCTCGGTCGCGCCTTGACCTCAAAGGTACGTACATCAAAGCCATCATCATTATTGGTGGGTCGCCACGTTGCAAAGTCAGACAATGTAGACGTTGCATAGACAGTAAACTGTTTGCTGTAAGGCTTGTCCGCTGATGATAATGCGGGAATAGTACCGGTAAATTGCTGACCAATGGCAAACTGGTTCAAATAGGTTTCAGTGACATTCAGTACCACCCATTGATCGTTGGTATTGACCAACGTTAATAGCGGTACACCTTGACCAATAACTTCACCGGCACTGACTATTACGTTATCCACGATACCAGCAATCGGGCTTTTTAAGTTGGCTTCTTTTTTTGCAGCCAGTGCCTCGTCTAACTGAGCATCGACTTGCGCCACTTGGGCGCTAGCGGCAGATTTGTCTTCACTGCGCGCACCTTCCATTGCCAAGTCGTACTGCAAACGTGCGGCCTCGGTTTGATCTTGGGTTGCAAGATACTGGGCATAAGCTTCATCGCGCTTCTGTCTTGCCATGAGACCTTCTTCATAAAGGCGATTGACACGCTGATAGGTATTTTCTGCCAAGTCAGAGGCCGCTTTATTGGCTTGCCACGCCGCCTTTGCTTGGGCAATCTCTTGCGGACGTGCGCCATTTTCGGCTTTGTCCAGCTGACTTTGTGCCATCTGCTTACCAGCCTCAGCCTGATTAATCTTTGCATTAATCTCAGGCGAATCCATCTCAATCAATTGCTGGCCAACCGTCACCTCATCCCCTTCAGTGACCATAATCTGAGCGATACGCCCTGGTACTTTTGCAGCGATGGAGGTTTGCTGCATTTGCATTTGCCCTTGTAGGGTAATGATGTCAGGTTCGCTGCTTTGGTTACTTTTATACAAACCATAAGCGATAACGCCTAAGGCAATCAGCACGAATAAGGCAAGCAACGCCTTTTTTATCATGGCCGACTTATCAGATTTAGGATTATCACGATAAGTAGGCGTTGCCTGTTCTGGTTCCACGTCAGGTATGTCTTCTGCAGAATCGACTGACGGCTGATCATTATGAGACAGCGTTGACTCATCAGTCGAACCAGTTGATTTGCGTGAGTCGTCTGATTCGTTTGGAAATTCAGTCATGACAGTGAGATTCCTAAAGCAATAAAGTTGAGAGTGAAAAGGGTAGGGTAAAGTCGTTTTGACCTAGTACACTCGAATAGCATAAGGCTTGGCGTTTTCTATGGTTTCAAAATTAAAAATAGCACCAAAAGCGACAATAAATGCTGAGTAATAAAGCCACAGCATAATGACTACCGCTGCTGAAAGTGCACCAAATTCAGCGCTATAGTTATTAAAGTTTTGCACATAAATCGAAAATAACACAGACAATAGAATCCAGAGAACGGTAGCTAAGGCAGCGCCTGGCACTAGATTTTTTAGCGCTACGGCGTCACGGTTTGGCGCAAAACGATATAAGCTTAAGAAGCTTAAGAATATAATACTAGCCAATATCGGCCATCTACTCCAAAGCGCAATGGTCTTAGCGATTTGCGGAAAAGGAAAATAAGCCGCCGCCAAAGGAATAATAGCGATAGAGGAGATGGCTATAATTAAGACCACAACGGCAGCAAAGGTTAAACTAAGTGCTCGAATGGTGCCCTGTATAAAGCTGCGCTCTTGAGTGATATGAAAGGCAATATTAACCAGGATAATTAAGGATTTTATGCCTTTGGAGCCTGCATACAGGGCTAGTAGCGTCGATACAATCAAACCAAATGTCAGTTTGGATGCGGTGTTCGAAGCCAGCTCGCTTAAGCGTGAATTAAGAATCTCATAGACAGACTCAGGGATAAACGGACGTAAAAGTGAAATCTGCTCTTGCATCTCAACAGGTGAAAAAGCGAGACCATAAAGCAGTACAAACACGGCCATTGCTGGAAAAATAGATAAAAAACCAAAAAATCCTACGTTCGCGCAATGTGCCCAAACATTAGAATTGTTTGCTATACGCCATGTTTGAAGCAAGTGCGGTAGCCAATGGGTTACCTTAAAAGTCAGTTTTTTCATAAAACGCTTATTCACAGTAGAGCTAGGGTTAGTAGTATCGTAAGGTCAGTAACAATATAGCCATTAGCCATTTAATCACCATCAGCATAAGCGTTTATCAAAACGCTCTATTACTCATCACACGAGATTATTATTCACTATATAAGGTAGGTAACTGAATATCTGCTGCATTAAGATAGGCGTTAAAGGCCAGTGGCGTCCCGCAACTTTGCATAAGGGCAGCAAGCGCTTGCACATAACTGTTGGCTGCCTGAGCTTGTTCAGTTCGTGCTTTGAGAGACTGGGTTTGTGCCTGCACCACGTCAACCGTTGTATTTACGCCTTCTTGAAGACCTAACTGACGCAAGCGCAATACTTCTGCTGCCAAGTCAACATTGCTCTGTAATGCCTGATAACGTGACTGGGCATTATTGACATCGTGCCAGTTTTTTTCGACCAGCAGTAGTAGATTGTCACTGACTTCAATTTCAGAAAGATCTGCTTGGCGTATTTGTGCATTGCTTGATGCCAATGATGCTGTTTTATCGAGTCCGCCCCATAGCTTCCAAGTGGCAGAAATACCAGCGACCCAACTGGGATCTTTTTCGACTTGTCCGTAGCCGTATAGCATGACGGTCGGCTTGTAACCGGTATCTGATAGCGCATGCAGTTGCTGAGCCTGTGCGCGTTTGGCGGCGACTTTTTGTAACCCCGGATGATTGCTAAGTGCCAAGTCTTGGAAGTAGCTCACATCAGGTAGGGGGCGACTGGAAACAAACAAAGGCGTCGTCGGTTTGATACGATAGTCGGTACGCAATAACCGCTGCAAAGCAATCATCGCAAGGCGAGCATCGTTATTGGCATTGACCGATTCGCTTTTGGCATCGGCTAAGGCAGACTGCGCTTCTAGGCGATCCACACGTGAGATAAAACCTTCTTCAAACAGGCGCTGCGCCATATGGTCGGTCTGCTGCAAGGTATCATAAGCGTCTTCACGCAAGTAGGCGGCAATGATGGCGAGCTGCGCCTTAAAATAGCGCTCAATCAAGGTGTTATAAAGCTCGTTCTTATCGAGTAGGCTATCTGCGACCGCTTCTTGGGTGCGGGCATCGGACGCGCCTGTTAACGCTGTTGTCCGCCCAGCAGTATAAATAGGCCAAACAACGCCAATACCTGCGCCCGTCGTTGAGCCTGAACGATTAAAATCATAAGAATTTGGGAGGCGTTCACCGACCAATTCACCAAAATTTGGCAAATCTGTGGTTGGCGGAGCGGGGATAACGTCATCGACGCCATTATTGATCTCATTGACGATGCCGTTTTTGAGCGATGATAAATCAATGTCTTCTTCTACATGGTAGGCACTGGCAGATACGCGGGCGAACACCAATGGGTTGTCTATGGTCTTGAGGGCATCAGTTTGAAATTGACTGGCAGCAATAGCGGCTTCATTGGCCGCAAGCTTTGGCGAGACTTGTAATAAGATGTTTTGCGCCTGCTCAAGACTCAAAAAGCTAGAGACTTCTAAAGGATAGCTATTATCAACCGCTTTGTGCGTGATGGGATCTATCAGCGTGGTTAAATTGCTTTTCTGCTCAATGCCTTTTAGCTCAATGCTTTGGTTATGAATAGTCGTCGCAGTGTTATTGACTACAGATTTATTATCTGCTGGCGCGATGGTACTGGTCTGGACGGCTGCCGTATGGCCAGTCTGCAATTGATTGTCAGCGTCAACGATTTGGGTTACCGTGACTGCTGGCACGTCATTCTGTGGCTCAACGTCATCCACGTTAGCGCTTACTGAGGTGGCGACGGACATCCCCATGAGCATAACCGTAATCACAGCAGTAGACAGAGTTGATAATGCAAATTTCATAAGTCACATAAGCCATTAATTAGAATGCAAAGTTTTTTAAAACAACGCGCTATATTCAGCATTTTGATCGATCACACAATAGCGTCGTTACGCTATTATAAACTATCCGGCAGCCAGCAAATTAATAGCGCTCGAATAAATTTTAAGCAAAAAACATGAATAAAATACGAGAAAAAAGATGAGGATAAATAATAACTGAAATATTGTTGTACGTAATACGAAGCACACTTTAGAGCCACAACCGTGACGGGTCAAGCCTCAGTATCTTGCCGTCGTCTATTGTATAATCAGTGCTGATGTGATAAAGAAATGATTTCGACTTTTATCATAGCGTTATTATTTATTTCCCAACAAGAACATTGTCGTCATCATATACTGAGTTTTTGAGCTGTGAGTGCCTTGATATTGCAGGGATTTTTTGTACTTTGATATTTCGATTTTATTGCTGACGAATCATAATGAGCGCCATGTTTTGACTATTAACCCGATGAATCGGTGCTTAATTAAGCGCGTTAATTTAGTTATAGAAGCCGCTGAAAATAAAAAGAAACCGCTGACTATAAAAATATGAGAGTGATATAAACTATCAACCATAGAATAAATAAGACCAGTAAAGGATATGAGTGATGGCAGGATATATTTTGGCTTTAGATCAAGGCACCACTTCGAGTCGCGCGATACTATACGACGATCATGCCCGACCGATAAAAATGGCGCAACAGCCAACCACATTACAGACACCCAAAGCTGGTTTTGTGGAGCAAGATGCCCAGCAGATTTGGCAAACTCAGATTAGCTGTGCGCATGACGTCATTAACCAAGCAGGGCTGCTCGCTACCGATGTGACTAGTATCGCCATCACCAATCAGCGTGAATCTATTGTCATGTGGGACAAAAAAACGGGCAAACCCTTAGCGCCTGCGATTATTTGGCAAGATCGCCGTACCGCAAACTATTGCAAAACCCTTGCAGCTGAAAGTGCGAGTACTGGTGTTCATAGCGATGAGACGGATGACGGTGATGATATGGCACATCGAGTGCAACGTATCACCGGGTTACGTTTAGATGCTTATTTTAGCGCCAGTAAAATCGCATGGTTGCTGGAAAACCATCCAAAGCTTAGCGTGCGTGCGAGCAAGGGTGAGATAGCTGTTGGCACTATTGATAGTTGGCTTATCTATAAATTGACAGGCGGCGAGCATGTCATCGATATTACCAATGCTTCTCGCACGCTGTTATACGATATTCATAAGCTGGAATGGTCAGAGGAGCTGTGCGCCCGCTTTGCTATTCCGATGAATATCTTACCTAAAGTTTTGCCCTCTGATGGGGATTTTGGTAAGACTAAAAAAGGCTTGTTTGCCAAGCAGATTCCTATTCAGGCGGTATTAGGCGATCAGCAAGCGGCACTTTTTGGCCAAGGCTGCCTCGATGCTGGTATGGCCAAAAATACCTATGGGACGGGCTGTTTTATGCTGATGAATATCGGTCAACAGCCCAAACTTAGCGAGCATCAGCTGTTGACGACGATAGCGTGGCAACGCAAATCGGCAACACTGCGCCCAGACAATTTATCCTTTGATCAAATCGTGCAGTCTGGCAAGCGTATGCTACAGCCGCCCAAAAAAGAAGTCACCTACGCGCTAGAGGGTAGCGTATTTATGGCAGGGGCAATCGTCCAGTGGCTGCGTGATAATCTGGGAATGATTCAACAGAGCGGTGAAGTCGAAGACTTAGCGCGGCAGGTTGATAGTAGCGAAGGCGTGGTATTGCTCCCTGCATTTACGGGACTTGGCGCACCATATTGGCGCTCGGACATCAGTGCAAGTATTACAGGTATGAGTCGCGGCACGACCAAAGCGCATATCGCCCGAGCGGCGTTAGAAGCGGTCGCCTATCAAACCTATGATGTCTTAATCGCCATGCAAAAAGACAGCCCACACCCCTTAACCGAACTGAGGGTCGATGGCGGCGCTGCCAATAATGATTTGCTCATGCAGTTTCAGGCAGACTTATTGGACGTTCCTGTACTGCGCCCTAGAGATACAGAAATTACTGCCAAAGGTGCTGCACTCCTGGCTGGTCTAAAAACGGGGTTGTATGATGACGCTACTATGAAAGCATCTTGGCAAGTCGATCGGATTTTTGAGCCAAGCATGTCTGCTGATGAGCGCGAGCAACATCTTCATAAATGGCAACAAGCGCTTGAAAGGGCATTAATGAAGGTGTAAAAAGAGCAGCAATAAAACGTCGATTCAATGCTGGTATTCAATATGTCCTATTAATAAGAATGTTTAAAATTACTGAAACGCCTAGACCAATGTACATAATCGTCATAAAGATACAGACTGTAACGCAAGGCAATCGAGATTTGGACACAATTTACATAATCTGCCTATCTGTCTTTGTCCTTAAGTTTCTATACTTTAGATGAATAAAGCAACACTGCTAATTTTCAACCATAAATCTAATATATATAACAAATAATTTAAGGAAAATATTATGAGTAACCATGACGGTATTGATCGTAGTGAAGTAAAGCACATGTCTAAGGAGACTAAGCAGGATTTGAATGCTGACATCATCACTGGTGAGCCAGGATCACATCCAGTAGGTACAGGCATAGGCGGCATAGGCGGTGCAGCAGCAGGTGCAGCTATCGGTACAATGGCAGGTCCACTAGGTACTTTGATTGGTGGTGCTATTGGTGCTATCGTTGGTGGCGGTGCAGGTCATGCGGCCGCTGAAGCCATTGACCCAACGCGCGAAGAAGCTTACTGGCGCGCAGAGTATGCGAATGCAGACTATTATAAAGAAGGCCATGATTTTGACCGTGATTTACATCCTGCCTACGCAGTCGGTTACGCCAACCGTGCCCGTTATCCTGCAGATGCTCGCTTTGAAGATCATGAAGCAGACTTAGAAAACTCATGGCATGAAGTAAAAGGTGAGTCACGTATGGAGTGGAATGAGGCACGTCGAGCATCACGTGATGCATGGAATCGTGTATCGTAATATTGGGAAATAGAGAATTTCGGCATCTTAATCAGTACCATCATTTGTATTGATAGCTTAGTCAGTATCATCGATAGTATGACTGATTAACGATACAGTATTTTTATAGCCGAGTTCTTACCCTTGATAATTGCAGTTATATAAAAGCTTCTAGAGTATGCTCTAGAGGCTTTTTTACATGTTGCACCTTTGATAGTTGTGGTAATCTTAACGATGTCTCAATAACCCATAGAGCGACCATGACTGACTCTTCTTCTGAAACGTATGAACTTGCCCCTGATATCGCCAGATTTTATCAAGGCAAGTCTTTACAAGGTCAGCCACCCAGTCTTTGGACATTGGTATTGTCTCAGGTTACTACTTGGATATTTGCACGGTCGCTCATGAATGCGGCCGTTTTAGGTTTTTTCTACGGTATCGCTGGTACTTTGGCTTATGGGATGTACTATTTTAGTTTTATCACTGGCGCACATATTGTTGATAGCTTACGATTCAAACATGGTTTTAATAACATACAGACGTTCATGCAAGTCAAGTTTGGGGCAACTGGTGAGCATCTTTATAATGCAGTGATTGGTTTTCGATTAGTGAGCGAGGTATTCAGCAACTTACTGGTGTTTGGGTTTATCACAACCTTGTTCGTGGGCTTTAATGAGAATTATTTAATACTGATTATAGCGGTCGCTACCTTAATTTATTCTTCAATTGGTGGGCTACACACTGCGCTGAAGACAGATGTGGCTCAAGCGCTATTGACGATCTTCGCCATTATTGTTTTAGCGGTTGCCATGTTTGCACATCCCTTGTTTTCTTTTAATGCCATCATTAGCTCCTCCAATTCCGCTGACAACAAGGGATGGATATTAATGATAGTTGCATTTATCCAAATATGGAGCTATCCCGCTCATGATCCTGTCATGACTGACCGAGGATTTTTAGCAGATAGGGCGACTACTAAAAAGTCATTTTACTATGCCGCGCCTATTTCGATGGCTTGCATCTTGTTATTTGGTTTGCTAGGTGTGTTTGCACAGCTGAACAACGCGGGAGGGGTCACTGAAGTGACGCAAACGCTGAACACTCTATTTTCACCAGCGGTAATGATGTTGTTTAGCTTCGCGCTGATTATTTCAGCGATATCGACCTTAGATTCTACCTACGCCAGTGCCGCAAAATTGATAGCCATTGATATGAAACTTGTCAAACCAACTGTAAAAAATGGCAGGCTGATTATGCTAGGGTTTTTGCTGGCAGGCTTGGCCTTCATTGCAACTGGCAGCAAAGACCTATTCGATGCGGTCGCTATTAGTGGTACCGCTTCCCTGTTTTTAGCACCTGTCGTATTTTTTAGCATTTGGTCAAGTTGGGAAGTCAAACCTTGGGCCATTGTAGTCAGCTTTGTATCAGCGCTCATGGCAGGTATTATTTATATGTTAGAAAACGGTGGCTATATTGCAGTGATGGCGCCAGTGTTTGGCGCAGAGCACAAATACGTGCAGCTGTTAGTATTGTGTGTCATCGCTTCTATGATTGGCAGCGCCGCCTTTGTACTGGCTCATAAACGAGTATGATCAACCAATATTTAGTACAAGGGCTTTGATAGAGTGCGCGTTAATAGAGCAAGCGTTCTCTACATTATCAATGAACCCAGTTTTTCTAGCTATGAAATAGTAGGATAAAACAATACGAAACACTACAGATTTAGTGGAGGCGGTCTATTATTATGAACAGCTTGCGTTGTTTATTCATAATAATGCATACTATCCAAATAGCACTAGGAGTTTTATGAGTTACTCTGCCAATAAAGGTAGCGATAAACAGTTTTATATCGCTACTGCCAATTTGCTAAATTTTGCCAATCCTAATCGCATGTATTATGAAAATGCTGAGCCGTACAGTAATAAAGAGTATGAAAGTAAATTGCGTGGCATCAGCGACTTATTAGCAAAAGCCCATGCCGACATTATTGCCGTACAAGAAGTATGGGACAGCGAGGCGCTAGAGGCATTGGCAGTATCGTTAGGATTTAAGCCCGAACATGTGGTTATTCCGCTAGCAAGCAATGACAGTTCGAGTGCTTATACTCAAGGTAGAGGGGCGCAAAATACACCTGCCGTAGGTATTATTAGTCGCTTTGAACAATTAGAGACGACTTTATTAGAGCAAGTGGCGCCAAAGGCGGTGATTGATATTCCTGATATTGGTCCTTATGAGCGTTTTAACCGTCCACCCTTGGTATTGCGAGTAGATGCATTCGGGCAGCCCATTACTATTATTACAGCTCACCTTAAAAGTAAGCGCGCTTTTTTCTTACGAGATGAAGCCGGCAATTTGTTAGAAGATATGGATGACCCCAATATTCGCATTCGTGCCAAGCTTCGTAGCTTATGTATGCGGGCAGCAGAAGCGGCATCTATTCGAATGTTTATCATCGAACGCTTAAAGCATACTCGTGAGCCTTTAATCTTACTTGGTGATATGAACGACGTCACCGGTAGTGTGACCACGCAACTAATGACCGAGACTGGCGAAGTCAATTACGATAAAAGCATGCGTGATGTTGCCTTGTTCGACGCCGCTCGCATTCAAGCGCGTTATGGTTGGATGAAAGACGTGGCATATACCCACATTTATCAAGGTATGCCAGAAGTAATTGATCAGCTGTTCGTTTCAGAGGAATTTTTGCCTGATAGCAAGTTTGCAATCGGTCAGGTTGAGCGAGTTGACTATTTTAATGACCATTTAAAGTGGGATTATGCCGATAGAGTCATCGATCATGGTATTATAAGGGCGAAAATAAAACTTCATGATTAACCCTAATATACTGTTAATCGATACATTATTTTTTAACCCATGCACGTCCCTTGCTTGATAGTGTACAAGCGTTTATGATGCCTCTTCATTGAGCATAGAGCGGTAATATTAGCCCGTACTACCAACTAACAAACAGTCGTTCTTAAATTTAGAATGAATACTGTCCAATGAAGACCATATTTATAAAGATAGGGCACAACATTAAGAGACTTACAATGAGTGAAAATAGAGACGACAAAATTGAAGATGTACTGGTAGATTCGGAACTGGCAAAGAAGCTGGTACCTAATAAATTTAAATTTACCAGTCAGCAAGGTCGCGCGCGCCGTCAAAAGCTATTGATGGGTGCCAAAAAACTGAGTGAAACGCAGTCTATCAATGATATTACCTTGGCTGCTGTTTGCGAAGAAGCTGGCATTCCAAGAGCATCTGCTTATCATTTCTTTCCGAATATCGAAGCCATATTTTTAGCATTGCGCTTTTTGAATGCTATCGAGATTTTAGAGATTTTGACAACTGTAGAAACGGTTGATTACGACAGATGGCAGGGATATTTAACAGCACTTATCGATCGCTGTGTGCATATCTTTCATGAAGATCAGACCAAAGCAAAATTGATCTATGGTACGAATACACCTGATTTTGAAGGTGATAGTTTCGGTGAAGATATGGATCATCAAGTGGTTGAACTGGTATATAAACGTTTAGCAGAACGCTATGAAGTGCCAAAATTTGAAGATATCCAAGATGTTCTTTTGGTCACTTATAGTATTATCAACGCTATCTTTACGGTTTCTTACCGCCGTCATGAGAGCATTACAGAGAAGTATCTGCAAGAAGCAAATACTGCGTCAATTGCTTATCTGCGCTGTTATTTACCAGAAAAGCTACCACGTAAAAACCGCTAATTTATTTTGTGCTAAACGTGGATGATATTATAAAAGTTAACTGAAATTTTAATACAAAAAAGCCGACTATTTATGAGTCGGCTTTTTTAATTTCTATTTTTGTAACGGCCTTTTGTTTGCCTAGGTTCAATAATAACGAAAATATTGACAAGTAGCTGTCAGAAAATATCTAAGATGAGCGACATTTGGTGCCAAAAACACCTTGCTCATTTTTGCGATTGATAGGTTATTGAGCGATAGAAAACAGTTTTTGCCCTTGGCAAACATCCTCACTCGGATCCAAAGGGGCATATTGCTTGTAATAACGCACGATCAGATTCTCTAAGGCGACGTTAGCTTGCGAATCATGGGCGTTCACATAGGCCTCACGCGCTTGCTCTAGCCAGCGATCTGCCATGCGGAAGTGACTGCCTGACTCTTTTGAGCCACGCTCACACTGATTGGTTGCCGCCCATATTAAAGCCACTTCACTAAATGCCATTTCACGTGGCGCAGTACCAATACCGTCGCTGTCTTTTAAAGCACTCAAAGTTGCCCAAAGATCAGGACGCATCAAAGCAGAGTCAGACGGGATATCCTGATATAGGCTTATGTCTTGTGCGGTATCATTTTTTAGCGCTTGCAATATCGTCTCTGCCGACTGCGCTGCGTATGTACCAGCCGGTGAGCGGCTATTAATACTGTCTTGATGAATAGCATAGTTAATCCACGCTTGCGCTTTATACGCTAGATACTGCTGCTGCGCTGTCATGTCTTTTTGCTGATAAGCTTGTAGTTGCGTCAACAGGCAACTCAGCGCTCGTTGCTGCGTACTTTGGTATTTATAAGCAGAGGGTTGTGTCTGCAAATCACCATGGCAATAGTTAGAAGCTTGTAGAGTAATAGCTGGAGCCTCTTTGGCTACTGCCAGCGCTGATGAAGCAGTCGTCAGGAGCAAGACTGCTGCGAGCGTAGTATAGATAGGCTGTTTATTGGTTACAGCTTTGATCGCAGAGTACAACATAATGCGAACCTTGTATTAAGGTAATGAGTGTGGATATTGGTTTTTATTAGCACTGACTTTATAAGCCCTTAATCGATAAAGGACTGTAAATCGGCGAGCAAATTATCATAAGCCATGCCTATGATAATTTGGCTAAATTATAACGTAGAATCGCTGGTTAAACGTTTATTTTTGCGTGGATCTTCACGTTTGAATAAATCTTCATCAAATTTGAAGCGTAGTCTAAAATAAGCGCCTTCTTGCGTGCTGTCATCATAAGCGATGTCTTCATCTTCAAAGCCCATAAAGTTGTAGCCGAGTGATAACCACAGGTTGGTCATCGGGCTGTAGCCAACTTCTGCACCAACCAGATAAGCCAAGTCATCCGCTTGTTTATTCCAGTAAGTACCTGCCTGCAAACCAATATCCCAGCGCTCACTAATGTCATATAAGCCGCGTGCATAGACAGCATGAGCTGTGTTATCACTTACGATATTATCAGCATCATATTCTGTGTATTTACCTGCATAGCGACCTGATAGCGTTAATGGTCGTGTTGGGTGGTAGTTGCCACTCCATGACCAAACAATCGAATCTTTTTGATAAGGGTCATTACCAGTAGCATTATCATCTAAACGATACTCAAGCTTGGCAAGCATATCGAGCTGATTGCTATCATAATCACGATAAGCAGCGCCAAGCTGAAAACGATTGATAGTACGATGACCATCATCATAATCTACCTGCGAGTAGATATCTTTCGCTAATAAAGTAATGTCATCCGTGTAACGATAAGCTATGCCAGCGCTACCGAGAAGGGTATCACTGGTGTCGCCCCAGCGTTTTTCTAGACGCCCTGAAGCCTTGTAGTTTTCTTTGGCTAGGTATTCAACCCCTACGCCAGCTGCAGTTGCTGTACTGTCTTCGTCACCTTCTAAAGACTCAACACGCTCAAATAATGTGCTCAAGGTTAGACCTTCTTGGACATACCATTTGTTTTTTAGACCGATAGCTGCTTCTGCTTCGCGGGCACTGATCGCATCACTCATACGGTATTCGCTATAGACTTTACCATCTTTCATATAAGTGGCATCGAAGCCTACGACCGTACGCTGACGCTCATCAGAATCGTCAAGACCATAGCTGCCTGATAAGCTGTTGATTAAGTCATGGCGGGCATATAGGCGACCTAAGCTACCTAGTGGTGTCTCGCCGCCGATAGAGGTTGCATTGCGCTCACTATTATCAATATCTTGCTCATATTCGGCAAATACTAACGAGTTATTTAGTTTTGGCAAACGCGCTGTTAGACGGGCGCGGGCAGTTGTTCCTTCGATATCTTTGTCAGCGTTACTGACGCCATTGAGCGCTGATTGATTAATGATGTCATCATTGAATATTGTATCATCAGTAACATCTAGCACATCAGTGGCTGCTTGGGTATTGCGTGAGGCGGCGGTCGCATCTTGTTTGTAGTAGCGCACCCCAATTTCACCAACGATATTTTGACTGAGACGCTGCTCAATGCTTGCTTCTACACCTTCGCGACTGGCCTCTGTTGTATGATCTTCTGTACGTACGCCTTCAAGTTTAAGCGCTGTCTTTTTATCATTCAGAGTGTGAGTGACTTCTACGCCAGATTCAGTACGACCCGCAGTTAGCGGTGATGCGCCAGTGACAAAACCTTCTTCAGCATCATTATAATAAGCTTTGGCACGGGTGCTTAATTTATTGTCGTAATCTAATTCTATACGTAGCGCATCACCTTTGGCATCGCGGCCTTCTAAGAGATCCGCATTAATCTGGTTACTTGGTTGAAAGTTTGGATTTTCTGCTTTGTTTTTGGCATATTCTGCGACCAGTTTTAGCTTATCGTTGAACTTGATAACGCTGTTAACACTCGCGAGCTCTTCTTTATTTAGTGGGTCATCACTATTGACATAGCTGCCACCGATGGCGATTTTGGCAGTCAGTTGTTGCTTGGCTGCAATGCCGCCCACCCAATATTTTTCGCCGCCTTCGTCTACTTCTACGGTAACGCGTAGATAAATAGGGTTGCCTTCCAAATCTTGACTGGCAATCGGCGCTTTTAGGTATAAACTGCGGCTGATAGGGTCGATTTCATAATCAGCAAATCGTGTCAGCGTCTCACGGCGTACGATAAGTCCAGGGTTATTCGCATCGCGAGTAATGACCTCAATGGTTTCGGAGTTCTCTAGTACCGCATCGAAGTCGTTAGCCAGTGGATAAGGACCGGAAATGCCAAGACCACGAGTCTCGTTGACGCGTTGTGATGAGCTGGTTTCGGAGATAAAGGTGGTGATACGGGTATTGTTGTCTTCGTACTGCGCTTTGGCACCAGTCAACGTACGGTTGTACTGACCAAGCTCGATACCTTCGTCGTTATCTATTTGAGTCTTGAGATCACCGTACATGGCAAATGAGCGACCTTTATCTACGCGTACGTAGAGCTTGCTAGTAGACTGGGCGTCAAAGCCTTTTGCCGATGAATCGCCATAGACGGGATAGTATTCGCCTGGATCGATATCACGGAATAGGCGCTCGCCTTTTTTGTCACTGTCATAGGCAAGGGTTAGTAGATAATCACCGCGCACTTTGCCTTTTAGGAACATTGCTGCACGACCAGTGGCTGAATAATCGTCACCGCCAGCAATCTCATTCAATTCTTGCTCAAAAGCCCCTTGAGCATCGGTAATATTGCTGCCATCAAAGTCTTTAAGCGATATAGCCCCTTCGACAATACCCACAGCAATCAATGGACGTAGTTTAGCGGTGAACTGTAGCGGAATTACTTGCTTGCTACCACCAGTATCAATGACTAGTTCGCCTTTGCCTGGCGCACTTGGGGCCGTAACAGGTATCAATAACTCGCCGCCAGAGACGATAACTTGAGTACCAGCCTGATCTTTACTGGTATCGCTGAGATTAATACGACCAATATTGGTATCGATAGTGATCGGTGTTGAGGCAATATAAGGACGACCATCCCGATCCTTTAAGCTGATAACCACTTGATAGTCGCTAACACCATCTGCGGCAACCAACTGTGCTTGGGTACGATAGTCTATAGATTGTAGATTGTCTGGTGTGAAGACATCAAGCGTCTGCTCAGAGATGATTTTTCCATTAATATCCGTTGCTACAGCGCGTAGGACGTTACGACCACGTTTAAGCTCAACGCCATAATAATCAAAAGCTGTCACATTTTGTTTTTCTTGCTCAGCAGTTTTACCAATTTTATCTTCTGATACGGCTGTACCATTGGCATATAGCGTGAAATTGCTACCCAGTGGCGCTTGTACTTGTACCATTTGCTTATAAGAATTGAGCTGTTGACCTGCGCTCATGTTAATAAAGGTCACATTATTATTAGCGACTTCTTTTAGGTATTCTTCTAGCACTTTTTCGACAGGAGGCGCAATAGTAGTCACTTCCATATTTATGTTAGTAGATGGATTCACCATCTCATTAACGATAGCAGAGTCGCAGTTACTACCAAGGTCTAAATCACCATTGATATTACAACCGCTGGCGTCCACATTATCATTGTAGTCGCGATTGTAGTCAGGCTCTAAAGTCAGCTCGGTTTTTACGGCTTGCTCAAGAGTATCATTCTTTGCGCTCACTGATTTGCTACGAGCAACCAGCTCTGCGTTCAAGCGCTCAGTGCTATCGCCCATACCGCCGACAATAGCGAAATCAGCACGATGTAGCTCACCGTATTTTAAGTCGACAAAACGGCTGCCAGCATCACCAGCGTTACGGTTGGTTTGGATGACCATTTCGGTCGCGTTAGGAATGGTCGTGCGATCAACTTTTAATACGTGAGTTTTGGCACTAACCCCATAAAAGTTATACTTACCTTCAGGATCGGTGACGATAAAGTTACCGTTTTCCATATAGATGCGCACGCCAGCAACACCCAGCTCACCAACATCTTTTTGTTGAATGCCATCACGGTTGATATCGTGGTATACCTTACCGACGATGATGCCATCGGTATTCATGACGCCGCGCTCAACCTCAATTTTCCACTGTGCTTCTCTAGATATTAAGCTTTGACCTTGTTCATTGCTCGCAACGGCAGTTGCACGGTTGATACCGTCACCACCTAATGAGGAAGCACCGACTAATACGCGATAAGTGATGTTTTTGGTTTCACCAGCAGTCATATTACCTAGGCTTAGCACTTGATATTTACCATCCGCCTTAAACTCAGTGGTTTGCGTCTGATTGATATCGATATCAGCATTTTTGCCAATACGTACACTACCATCGACGTAATCAAAACCACGTGGTAAGGCGTCTTTTAGCTGTACATCATAAGCGGTGGAGTTGCCGCTGTTGGTAATATTAATAGTATAGCTAACATAGTCACCAAGCTCAGCGCTCTTTACGTCACTCTCTTTGGTGACGACTAAGCTTGGGTTGTCATCAACGATACTGATTTGTGTATCCAAGTCGTCGATACGCACGATGAAATCGCCGTCGTTTGGCAATTGCTCAGCGCCAGTACCGACAGAAGGCGCGATACAAGCATCTAGGCTAGCAGTCAACGTGTCATTTGCCAACGTCTGAATGATGTTGTCATCAATCGCATTGGCGTTACTTTGAGTGGATGCTGACAGCTGATATTTTCCCGTGCTGTTGCCCGTCTCTATGCCTTTTAGAGAGTACTTATCACCTGTCAATAATGAAGTAATCGTAACCCATACTTGATCGGGCTTATCTAGCTGAGCATTACATTGTGCGTAGTTGGCATCGATATAGACGTTTTCATCGATTTGAGAGGTGGTTTTATTGTCATCGAACTTGGGCGTGGTGAAATTAATCTCAGGCTCGACGATAACGAGTTTGTCCGTAATATTAGCCGTTATAGAAGGGTCTTCTAGAACAATAGCACCAAGCTGAATCTCGGCAGTATCGTCAGTTTTACCGTTAGGATCTGACAAAGCTTGTACGATAAGTTGGATGCTTTCACTGTGACCAAGCAAGATCTGAGCATTTAAGTTATTAAAGATAACTTCGCTGTCAGAACTATCAATGATGCCGTTTTTATTCAAATCTTGATAGATTTTGATGTTAGATAGCGTTGGTGCTACATCCAGCGTCAACTCAACTGTTTGATCACTATAGCTGGTATTGCTTAAAACATTGACCCAACTAACTAAAGCATTAGGCATGACTGTCTGTACAGGCTGCTTAGTTAAGCCAATACCATATTCAGGAAGGGCAGAGACTTTGACTTGTACTTTGTTTGAAGTACCATGCTGCTTAACAGCTGCTACGTCATAATCGACGTTTGCTAAATTATCAATGATTTGCACAAGTGGGTTGACTGCGGCGAATGCCATATTCGATTGCATAAGCAACATTGCCACTGACAGCGCAGAAATCTTTGCTGTGCACAATGCGGTACGATTAGACGGTATCATGGTAGATCGGGTCATAAGTCGCTTATCCAATAAAACATCAATGGGAAATAAAAAATTGAACCTCTAGCTTGGCTAATAAAAGTAATCGTCTCAAGCTAGAGGAGGGTCTATAAGTATCTCGTGACACTTATAGATTAGAGAGTTCATGAATAATTAATTAGTACCTGTTTGTGAAGGCTTGGCAGAGAATTTGATAGTTACCGTTTCTTGAGGTGTCAAAGTGGCAAAAGTCCCTTTGATTAACGGGGCAGAAACTTGACTCGGTGTAGTGACCGCTTTTGAAGGAGTAAAGTCATTACGATATGTAACTGATGACACTAATGTATCTGAAATTGCCACACTATTAATATCAGTTCCACTAGTAGTAGAGAATGTGTTTTTGGCATCAAGTCTGTAAAAAAGACACTGAGTCACATCTGCCGTTTTATTACTTTGAGACCAATTGCCTGGCGCAGTTCCGTCTACTATGCTCGCAAGAGAAGTACCACAGGTAGCTACCGCTTGGAACTTAAGTAAATTGATACCTTGCATCGTCGTCTTAGAGGTCGTATTGACACTAGCTGGAGCAGGCGTTTGATTAACTGGACCTTGAGGTAATACTGCTAAAGTCAGAGTCTCAAAATTGCCAATATTATTGACCTCGCCCGTAGCATTGCTACCAGTACCAGTAGTTACAACTTCTACACCGATTTTGATGGCGTTAGCCGCACCAGGAGCAAAACCAGTGGTTTTTGCAGCGTTTAGATCATAGGTATACTCTGACGTCGTGCCAACACGAGTACCCGGCAGCACAGTATCACCTGAATTAAAAATACCATCGCCGTTAGCATCTACGAATACCCGAGCAATCTCGATTTTAGGATTATCAGTAACGTTAGTGGTTTCAGTAGCGGTTGGTTTTACAGAAAATAGTACTGAACCTGCAGTTGCTGCCTCTATAATGTCAGTACCGTTGTTGGTAATGGTATAGCTATAAGTATTACCAAGATTCGCGCCACTAGTGAGTAGGGCGACTTCTTTATTCACACCTGTCGTGATAGCAATCGCACGAGTCTGGTTCGACGTTGAGACTGTTGCTTGGGTGTTATTATCTACACCAAGAATAGGTGTAGCAGTAGTATCTTCATAATTCTTCTCTGTTTTCCCACCTGTAGTTACACCATCGTCTGATCTGTCGATAAGATCAAAAGTGCCATCGTCTTTCGTACTGTCTTCAACAATAGCGTAGTTTACGATGTTGTTAGTACCAGTGGCTAACGTAGTACCCGTCTCTTTTTTGACACGGAATTTTATGGTAATCGTTTGACCTATTGCAATGTTCTGATTTGTGACAGTAATCGTCTTGTCATTATTGGAGAAAGTAGGAGTAACATTTGTAGTGCCACCAGTAGTAGTAGGGGCTTGATAATTAGCTGCATTAGTATCAGTAATAGCAACTAAGCCAGTTGGTAAAACATCGGAGATTCTTACATTTGTACCCGCTACAGTACCTTCATTCTTCACAGTTATAGTGTAGTCAATGTATGAACCAGCATTGGTAGCATCAAAAGTCTTATTGTTTAGGTTCGTTGTAGCAGACTTAGTAATCGCGTAGATGGGGGTCGTCGTCTTTGCATTATCGACGTTAGTGGCTGTATAAGTATTTGTTACAGTAGGACCGGTACCAGGATTTTTGGCTTTTAGATAAGTACTTTCAGCACTGACAGTTAGGATACCATTTTTATTAATTAAACGTTCTGTTGCTGCTGTTCCTACAATGGTAATCTCTGCAGATTGACCTGGTGTCAAAGGGATAGTGCCACCATTAGCTATAGATACAGGACTTCCTACATTAGTAGTACCATTTTTTATTTGATAGGTAATTAGATTACCAGTAAGCGTATAATCAAAATCATCTTGACCTGTAGCTGTACCATTTGCCGTATTCAAAAGATTAATAGTATAGGTGTCGTTTACGTTACCTTCATTTTTTAGGGTATGGATAAAGTTAACGGTTGAGCCTGTTTGAGGATTAATCGTCTTATTAAGGTTATCTGTGACTAACGTAAATGAACTTTGCTCACTAACCGAAATGGTAACGATGTTCGAAGTAGCTGTCTGTGAAGCAGTATTGCCAGCAACGGTATAAGACGCAGAAGCTTGGTTAGCTACATCAAAGCTGCCAGCAGAAGTACCACCAGTAGGTTGTTGAGCAGCATGAGCCACACCCATAGCGGCAACGACACCGACAGTCAACACTGAGTATTTGAATAAATTAGATTTCATGCGGTAAATCTCCAAGGGGGTTTGATAAAAATATCAGGTAGGGATTAGTTGACTATCGTGTTGAGTGATACGGTGGCAGACTTTTTGGCTGGTAATAGTTTGATATTCCAGCGAAGGCTTCGGTATTCAGAAAATGGTACTTTTACTACCTTGCCATCCACTTTGCGCATCAGAGGCATGTCAGCATAGTTTTTGCCATCAGTACTGGCTTGTGCGCTAGCAGGTGAAACCTCGCCGTTGAACGACATATTTGCAGGGATAGGTAGGGTAACCGCGATATCATTTATATTTTGATTGACGGTATTGGTATAAGTCGCTTTGTACTGAATAATAGTGCCTGCTGGAGCAGTGCTGGCTGCTACATAAGTGATTTTGCCATCCGCATTTTTAACGGCTTTATTAGCAGTTAATTCCATTTTTAATGCTTCTTCAGCATATGCTGTGCTTAGTAAGCCTAAAGAAATTGTGGTAATAAACAGGGTGGCACGTAAAGCATTTAAGAATTTCATTTTATGTCCTTGCTGTAATCATTATTATCAGTGCGCTATTAACTTCACTAAGTGCAGTTCAATTTTTTTGCTATTAGTTATGAAGAGACATTACTGATAGAGGTCTGAAACTGTCTTTAAGGTATTTTTACAATTAATAGACAAAGAGTCACCATAAAGACGACAAAGGGTATTTCGAGGTTACCGAACGGTAAAAGCCCCATCTGAGGAGATAGGGCTTTTTATATTAAGATGTTGACTGCATTAAGCTACTAAAATTACAACAGAAATTATCTACTGAGCATTCACAGTACTACCGTATTTGGTGTTGAAATAAAAAAAACGTTTGTCTCTCTTTGGCAACGTTTGGGATATGGTTGTGATAGTGCCATTTTGACCATTAATAAGAGTATCGCTAAAGACTCCCGTTGCACGAGCAGGATTGGTTAAGACTGAGGTCACAGTCGCGTTATTCACGTCTTTTTTTTGTAGAGCGTCTTGCATAATGAAATTATCAATGGGCATGTTGGCACGATTGGTAGCGGTTATTCTGTAAGCAATACATTGACCTGGACGTATATCAGGGTTGTCACCTGAACTCGATAATGGTGATTTACTATATTTAAGCGAAGCGTCTGTGAGTGAGGTGATGTTGCAGTTATTTGGTGCTTGTTCTTTTTCAAGTACCAAAGCTGCATTATCTTGAATAACATCACCAAAGTTATTATCAGGATAAGTAAATGTATTAGTCGTAATATTTATTTGTCGCACATCGCTCGTAGTGTCCATAGAATATATATAATTACTAGGTTCATTCTGAGTAGCACAAAGCCTCGTATTGTTTCCAAGCTGTGCAGGTGTCACAGTGAAACTATAGGTTCCATCAGGATTGATAGCTACAGTTTGAGATGTAAACGTACCATTATCACCTATGCATCTATTTAGGGTAATAGTGTGGCCTGAAGTAAAGGGTATTCCAGATTCGCTTGGTGAATCGTATTTACCATTGAAATAAAGACTATTATTTAGATATTTATCGGACACATCATCCTTAGTTGGAGCTGCTATACCGCCGTTATCGTTAAAGACAGTGCCTGAGAAGACATAGTTAGGGCTGCCGTTTGTGATTGTACACGTCCAGTTGTCTCCGTAAGTTAGATTAAGGTTTTTTGGGTCTAAAGTGCTAACGGATGTACCATCTGATTTTCTACAAGCATATAAGGCATTATAATCTGCTAAATTTGTCGATCCTGAGCCTGACTCTGTCAATGTATAGGTTTTGGTAGGGTTAACTTTGAAAGTTCCTGTAGTACCTGTACCAGCCGTGACAGTATTATTTGAACCTGTTGTAGTAACAGAAGTAATGCCGCTCGTAACTACCGAATTATCTGCATTGTCTTTAATTTGAACAGTGAATTGATCCGTATTTTTTTTACGAGAAGTCGAAAGCGCTTTCGAGTATGTTAACCGTGGTTGTGGTTTATAGCAGTAGCCATCAAATACAATGTTGATAAGCTGATCACCAGGATTGAAATAATTATTGTTACCATAATATTCTAAGTCAGGGTTATTACCATAAGTCACATCTATTTTGACTACATCATCATTTTCGAAAGCAACTGAAACTTTACACTTCGTATCTAAAGAGTCTGTATTGCACAAAACACTATTCGTGTCAGTTATTTGACGGTAAGGTGTAGAACTTGTGATTTCACTGCCCCTAAACTTTAAAATTGGATTAACAGTTTCACCTGAACTAGTAACACCTGTTATTGTCACTTGATCGGAAAACTCAAAGTATCTGGTACCTGTAAAAATACCAGTTCGAGCGTAATTTGCATCTATATCATAAATACTTAGACTTACATTTTTAAGCGCTTGCGGTTTCTCAGTAAACTTATTATTAAAAGTATATGAAACAGTACGAGTACCTGCTTTATCGGTAAAGTCTTGGAAAAGCTCGAACGACTCGACGCCGCCAGTCAACGTTTTAGGTCTATAAAAATTTGAGCCTCTTGTCTCTAAAGTTCCAGTAGCGACCGTATTTAAACTGTTAGAAGCAATAATATAGCTTTCATTTTTAATACCATTTAAAAGCTGATTAATACCAAGCACAGGTGGAGAGGCATTAGATCCCAAATTTCCATAATCAGCTGGCGCAAACTCATCAGAGACAAAACCAGCATCACAAGTTACTGCTGCTAAGGTCGAATTACTAATTAGAATCATAGCAATAGCGATTATCAATGCCAGCACTCGATACATATATGTATTGAATAATTGCGAGCTTATTGGATTTGAAGTTAACTGGACTTTATGCATATCTTTTTCCTATAAGCTAAAACTTGCTATCAATATTTGTT
>NZ_PJBY01000073.1:0-45302 GCF_002836005.1 Psychrobacter sp. Sarcosine-3u-12 | reverse complement strand
CGACTCGCAAGTAAAGAAAAATATTGTCATTATAAAATTGCTTCTGTATTGTTAACAAATGCAATAGAACATTTCTTTTTTCTTACCTGAATTATCTGAACTGTCCAAACGCTCTTCTAAATATACCCTTTAGACTCTCATTATTCGTCATTAACTGCTTTACGGTGTTCTTAAGCACAGCGTGGCTTTTTATAGTCTTTAAAATTATAGTCTTTAAAATTATAGTCCTTAAAGTTATGGCAATTAAATTTAATCAGTCGATTAAGTTATACCGCCATAACTTTTATACTTTTAGGTGTTTTGCCGTTATACATAGACCATTTTAATCAAAATTACACATAACCACCTGATTGATTGCGATCATTAGGGTCTGTTGAACATTCAAATGTTAGGACTGCTGATTGCTAAAATCGTCCCAAACTAGGCGTAAACCGACGATAATGTCGAGACCTTAGCTAGGTTTACAACAACGTTTGGGGTGATTTTAGCATCAGCCTTTTAGGGCAGGGCTATTTTTTGCCAATACATGGCGAAATTGTCTAACCTAGAACGACTAGTCGTCAAAAATTTCACTGCGTATTGTCTAAAAAATAGACGCTGCCAGTACCACATTTGAATGTTCATCAGACCCTAAATTGTATTGGCAGTTTTTTTTGTGGTCACCATTATCCAACGACCATCACCACCATGAGTGCCTCCAAAAAAGTTGGCTTTTTTAATCAAGTCAGTACCCAAGTGACTACTATTCTATTTATTGCTTTTGCAATCGTACTCGCCGTCGTCGTTTATGTTGTTGATAAAGAAGGCTATGAGAAAATCCGCCTTGAATCTGCAAAACTGGTGGCTGAACGTGGTAATACGGCAGTCAATAGTATCTCTGCTGATATCAATCGGGTGATGCGTAGTGCGTTGCTGCTGCAACAAAGCGCACAAACCTTGCCAACAGAAGAGGCGATTTTACAAGCCAGTACCGCCAATGCCTTTGATAAGCGTGATTATAGTTTGTTAGGCAGTGGTGGTATTTGGCCTGATAACGGTGCGCTTGGGGCAAATACTGCTACCCACCCGTTCCTGATGGTACGTCAAAACGGCGATTATCAAGCGGTGTTGAGCGACCCAAATCCAGCCAATCCTTATTATCAGGAAGATTGGTTTAGCGTCTTAAAGCTGCTCAAACCCGAGAGCTGTATCTGGAACCATGTACGCGCGAGCCAAACCAAAGGCGAGCTGGCGATGAGCTGCGGTGTGGCAATCGAGCGTGACAATCAGTTTTGGGGTGCCAGTACGGTCAACTTTACCCTAAACCAGCTACAAGAAAACATCGTTCAGTTAAGTGAAAGCTCAGGTTCAGGTTACATTCTACTCTTGGATAACAGTGACAAGGTTATCGCTTCTTCTAACCCTGAACGCTTGAGCTATATTGATGAAAAGACAGGCACGCCACTTGATATTAAGCAAGTTATCAACTCAGACCCTGCTTGGCAACCGGTGCTTGATTTCTTAGATGTCCAACGTAACGAGACTATTGAGCAAGTTGCTGCTAGCGTATCGCCGCAAGTACAGCAAGTATTGAATACGATTGATAAAGCAGAAACGGGTGATTCCAAAGGTTATTATTTGGTCAATTATGCCGCTTATCTCAATAATAGCGAAAACAAGCAAAACGCTATGGATAGTCGCTTATTGCAGAGCTTTGAGCTGACTAAAGACAACTTCTACAACGGCAGTCAAGCGTACGTGTTTGAGATTCCTGAGACCTATTGGAAGCTTATCGTTGTCCAGCCTGATGCTGAAATTAACGCTATCGCCGATAATCTCAGTGAAAACTTGATTAACTGGATTGCCTTGGCGCTATTAATCACAGCGGGTGTGATTTACTTTATGCTGACATTCTTGGCATTCAAACCGTTGAAAGAAACCACCGATAAAATCTCTAAAGCGGAAAACCTGATTAACAATAAGCAATATAATAAGCTAAGCGAGGTTAAATTCGCTGAAGGTCGCAACGAGATTGGACTGGTAAACGGCTCTATTAATGACCTATTAGGCCGTATCCAATCTAACGAAGGTAAGCTTGCCAATATCAATCAGCAGCTAGAGATTAAAGTCGAAGAACGTACCGCTGAGCTGCAAGATACGCTAAAAGAGCTGAAAAACTCTCAGCTGCAATTGATTCGTTCAGAAAAAATGGCGACGTTAGGTCAAATGGTTGCGGGTGTTGCTCATGAAGTAAATACGCCATTATCTTATGTGCAAAACAACCTTGAAATTATCGGTCAGTTGACTGAGCAATACGAAGAGCTGATTGAACTGGTACAAGGGTTAAAAGCCGTTAAAACGGATGCCGCTGCTGATGGCAAAATTGATAAGCTATTGGCAGATATCGTCCGTGCTTCCGATGAAATCCAAGAAGATGACTTGTCGTCTGAGCTAAAAGAGCTGATTAAAGATTCACTCTTTGGCGTTGAGCAAATCACTGAAATGGTGTTAAACCTACGTAATTTTGCCCGCCTTGATGAGTCAAAAGTGAAAACCATCGATGTACGCGAGTGTATCGAAGCGTCATTGAAAATCGCTGGCAACTCTATCAGACATCAAGAAATTGTCACAGACTTTGCCCCAACGCCTGAGATTAAATGCTCGCCGTCACAGATTAACCAAGTCTTGGTCAACCTATTGAATAACGCTGCGCAAGCTATGGGAGAAAAACCGGATGGCAAAATCGAAGTGCGGACGCGCTCTGATGACAGCAATGTCTATATCGATGTCAGCGACAACGGCAAAGGTATGAGCACAGAGATTCTCAATCAAATCTTTGAGCCGTTCTTTACCACTAAGGGCGCAGGCGAAGGTACTGGACTTGGTATGGCCATCAGTCAGCAGATTATGGAGCAGCATAATGGCGACATTCAAGCGGTCTCGACCGAAGGCGTTGGCACCACCTTTACCTTAACGCTACCGATTGATAATGACTTAACGGAACAAAGCCTAGCAGCGTAAACGCTAGGTTCTGTCTTATTATAATTGATATTTTAATGATTATATAAAGCTATAGCACTATTATTCATCATAAGGATACCATCATGAATGAATTTGAAATGGAAACCCCTAGCACGGAGTTAGGGTCTGAACCAAAGCCAAAACTGGCATTTATTGACGACGAACAACGCATTTTACGTTCGATGAAACTGCTGTTTCGTAAAACGCATGACGTTTTTATCACCACTGACCCGACTGAATATATCGACTATATCAAAAACAACCACGTACACGTGGCGGTCAGTGACCAGCGTATGCCTGAGCGCGTTGGTGTCGATATCTTGCGCGAAGTCAAAGAAGTATCGCCGTCTACCATGCGTATCTTATTGACCGGTTATGCTGATTTGAACGCGATTATCGGCTCTATTAACGATGGAGAGATTTATCGTTATTTGACCAAACCTTGTAAATCTGAAGAGCTGCTTGCCGTCGTCGGTCGCGCCACCGAAATAGCTTTGACCTATAATCCAGACGAAGACGCTGAACAATTCGACAGCTCAGGCAACAAACAAACGCTATTGGTCATCGATGAAACCAACGATCTGATTGAGCAAATACGTAAGCAGTTTTCGAACAGCTATAGAGTCCTGCATGCTAAAGGCTTAGAAGAAGCTTATGATTATTTGGCGAATGAAGATATCGGTGTTTGTATTACCGACATCAATGTCAGCGGCGAGAACATCGCGCCGATTATCTTTACCTTGAAACAAGATGCGCCGCACTTGGTGGTTTTAGTACAAACTGAATTCCAAGATGCAGGCTTGTTGATTGATTTGATTAATAAAGGTCAGGTCTATCGCTGCTTACCAAAACCAATGCGCGCTAGCCTCCTTGAGATTAGCGTCAACCGTGCGTTCCAGCATCATACAAAACTGAAAGCCAGTCCTGAATTGGTTAAGCGCTATGAAGTCGAGCACGACCCTGAAAACGATGTGCGTATTGATTTAAGCAGTCGCGTACGTAGTCTAATAGGTAAATTGCGTAAGCGTTTCTCTTTATAAGCGTAAAAGCGACGTAAGCACAAAAACGACTGTCTCAAAAAATAAAACCTCTATTTCAATAAAATAGAGGTTTTTTGCTGGACGCTTTTTGACGGGGTTTTTTGACTAAAGACTGCAACGTGCTATAGTCAAAATATCCTAAAAGCGCTGCGGTATTGCTGATATCAATTTTTCGTAGACTCTGTCTGCGCAGGTACAGCAAGCAAGAAAAATGGATATCAGCGGTGCGTGATGTTTCGATATTACTTTTCACTGACCATACATTAAGCCGATGACCATCTATACGACAATAATAAATAAGGAATAACCATGCAAGCCGTTTTTTTAGATAAAGGTACGTTTTCTGATGGCGTCGACTTGCCAGCACCGACAGGCATCAGTGATTATGTGACTTATGATGATACGCCAAAAGACAATGACGTTATTTTGGCGCGCTGCAAAGACGCTGATATTATCATCACCAATAAAGTCCAAATCAATGCTGACGTCATTGCTAAACTACCCAAGCTTAAACTTATCCAGCTGACAGCGACAGGTATGAATAATGTCGATCAAGACGCTTGTACTAAGCACAATATTGCGCTGTATAACGTTGCCGGTTACGCGGTCAAAAGCGTGCCCGAGCATACCTTTATGCTGATGCTAACTGCCATGCGCGCCAGCATTCACTATCATCAAAAAGTGGTCGATGGTACTTGGCAAGGTAACGGTAATTTCTGCCTACTGGATATTCCACTGATAGATTTGGAAGATAAAACGCTGGGAATTATCGGCGTCGGTACTATCGGTAAGCGCGTCACCGAGATTGCCCGTGCCTTTGGTATGAGCGTATTGTGGGCAGAACATCAAGACCGTACGCCGCGTAATGAGGATTATACGGCGTTTGAAGAGGTACTGGCGCAGTCTGATGTGCTGAGCTTACATTGTCCATTAAACGAGCAAACCCAGCACCTTATTAATGCAGATACTCTGGCAAAAATGGCTAAGCAACCACTTATCGTCAACGTTGCTCGTGGCGGCGTTGTCGATAGCCAAGCGCTGACCGATGCCATTAATAGCGAGCAAATCATCGGTTATGCTAGCGACGTGTTTGAGCAAGAACCTATCACCGACGAGGATCCACTACTCAGCATTAGTGATCATCCCCGCGTCATCTTTAGCCCGCATAACGCTTGGGGCAGCAAAAGCGCGCAAGAGACCCTATGGGAAATGCTAAGTAAACAAGTTGCTGATTTTATCAATAAGCACTAAATGGCAACCAATAAAAGATCGTGAACAAAGAACTGCCGTTAAGAATGGGCGCTAACGCACTTAACGGCTAAAACGTAACCAGTCGTCTTTTATTTTACGGTACTTGAGCATGATGCGGTCGCTGACATAGTTGTTGGTCACGTGCCAAGGATAACGATCACCTTGCTTGGGCAGCTCATCTTGCGCCCGCTGCACATAGCCCGCCGATAGTGCACCCATCACCGTATCAGGCTGAACCTGCACTTTTTCGTGCTTGGTCTCAGCTTTTGGCACAGCGACCTGATAGCGATGGCTCTGCATATGCTCAAGTAGCCGTACGACATACTGACAGCCCAAGTCGATCTTTAGCGTCCACGAGGCGTTAATATAACCGAACAACACGGCCATATTCGGCACACCCTCAACTAAGACTGCTTTATACGTCATGCGTGCGCCCACATCGACAGGCTGACCATCGATATATAAGGCTGCACCGCCGAGCATTTGCAACTTCAATCCGGTTGCGGTGACAATAATGTCAGCATCGAGATGTTTGCCTGACTCAAGCATGATACCCGTTTTGGTGAAGTGGCTGATTTGATCAGTGACTACCGCGGCTCGTTTGCTATGCAAGGCATTAAATAAATCACCATCTGGCACCGCACATAGTCGCTCATCCCACGGATTGTAAGCCGGTACAAAATGATCAACCTTCACGCCACTACCCTTTAGCTCTTTTTTTACGCCATGGGTTAACAGCGCTTTTAACACTTTCGGTGCGTGGGTAGCAAATTGATAAACACCTTGCTGTCTTAAGACGTTACGCGTCCGCAGCAGCGTATAAGCTTGCTGTTTTGATAAAGGCGAAAATTTAGCAGACAGCCAGTCAAGCGCATAATCATCACCGGGTACGCTTGCCACATAAGTCGGCGAACGTTGCAGCATCGTGACATGGCGCACGCATTGACCATCGTCTTTATTGACCATCGCAGGCAGCAAGGTCATTGCTGTAGCGCCGCTACCGATAATGACCACTTTTTTATCATCATAATCGACATTCTGCCAATGCTGCGGATGGACAATACGACCTTGGAAATCTTCTTCCTTTTCAAAATACGGTTGATAGCCTTGCTCGTAGTCGTAATAGCCCGTGGCACCGACGACGAAGTTGGCACTCAAGGTAGACATCTCGCCGCTTGCATGATTTTTAATCGTGGCTGACCACCGTTGATCGCGACTGGACCACGACAATTGCAGGACTTCATGCTGATAGCGAATATGTTCCGACACGCCAAATTCGCATGCCGTATCAGCGATATAGCGCTTAATATCCTCACCCGCTGCCAGCATGCGATGATCCAACCACGGTCTAAAGCTATAGCCAAAGGTCAAAGCGTCAGAATCTGAGCGAATACCAGGATAAGTGAATAAATCCCACGTGCCGCCTAAATCTGAGCGTTTTTCTAACACGATAAATGGCGGCGTTTTTGGGTCCATACGTGGTTGCTTCTTTGGCTTGCGTTGTTGTAAATGGCAGGCCATGCCGATGCCAGCAATCCCTGCACCAATGATGAGAACATCACAATCTACTGGCGGCGTTGCTGGTGATTTTTTGCGTTTAAAGCGCTGGCTAATGGCTTGTTTGGTTGCAGTCATATCAAGCATAATACGTTCCTTGTTTTTACATGACGGGTTTTAATTTGCATGATGACTTTTACATTATTAATTTAGGGTCTGTTGAACATTCAAATGTGGCACTGGCAGTGGCTATTTTTTAGACAATACGCAGTGAAATTTTTGATGCCTAGTCATTCTAGGTTAGACAATTTCGCCATGTATTGGCAAAAAATAGTCCTGCCCCTGCTTCTGTACTTGGGGCTGATGCTAAAATCACTCCAAACGTTGTTGTAAACCTAGCTAAGGTCTCGACATTATCATCGGTTTACGCCTAGTTTAGTGTGATTTTTGCGATCAGCAGTCCTAGCATTTGAATGCTCAATAGATCCTAATAACAGAGCTTTTAAAAAGGGCTGGGGCTTTCCCAATCCATCCACGCGCCAAGCGTAGGATGTTTGAGGCGCAATTGCTGTGCATGCAGGTTGAGCCGCGGTGCAATCGTTAGGGCCTCCCCTTCAGCATAAATGGGATCGCCAATCATGACGTGACCGACGTGTACCATATGGACACGTAACTGATGGCTACGACCGGTGACTGGCTTTAGCATCACGCGCGTGACCGTCTGACCATTGCAGTCTTCATGCGCCAGTACTTCATACAAAGTGAGCGCGTGCTTTGACCAGTCGTGGTCGACGATATGGCGCGGTTTGGTGCTTGGCTCATAGCGCACTGGCACTGAGATTTTACCCGTTGCCCCTACGCTTTCCCACGCGCCAAAAACCCGTGCTTGGTACTTCTTTTGTGGTAACCGTTCAATAAATTGCTTACTGATATTGGTTTGTGCCTCGGCATTTTTTGCAAAAATGAGCAGCCCTGAGGTATCCATATCCAATCGATGAATCAATTTAACCGTAGGATTGGCACGTTCAAGCCGCGCGAGCAAACTCACCTTTAGGGTTTTACCATCGACACTCAATAGTCCTGCTGGCTTATCGACCACCCAGATGTCATCATCTTCATAGACGGTAACGGCTTGCGCAAATTCTTGAAAAAATTCAAGCGGATAGTCCTTTTCTTGGGCGTTAAGGGTCAGGATTTTGTCGTCAGTAAAAGGCATAAAAAAAGCTACTTATATTATTGGACTTAAATTATATTATTGGATTTAAAGTTGGGGACTAGCGTGTATCAAAAAGCCAAGCTGACAATAGCATCTGAATTGAATTATCTACACTGAAGTATACAAACTGAATACTGACACTAAGTCTTTTAGCTAACGTTGAAACTGAAACTGAGCATAAAAACAATCTTAGCGCACAAAGCCAAGGTCAGGTGTGAGTGCAAAACTAAAATGACAACAGAGGATGCAAGTGACAGATAGAACATAACCTGTTTAGTTATGTTTCGATTTATTGTGCTAATAGTAATTGTTAAGCAATTTAACCAGCTGGCGTCTGCCAATCGTTGCCAAACATGTTAATATAATGGCACATTTTCACCCCTTCTAAACAATTCTTTGACCACCAACTGATTTATTATTAAACCGATATATAGGTCGATGAGTGGTGATAGAAGTAATAAAACAAGAGAGATAAAATTATGTCAGACCTTATTGTACATACTACCGATACAGACTTTGATCAAGACGTTCTACAATCAGACGTACCTGTACTAGTAGACTTCTGGGCTCCATGGTGTGGTCCTTGTAAAGCCATCGCCCCTATTTTAGAAGATCTAGCGACTGAGTACCAAGGTAAAGTTAAAATCGTCAAAGTAGACGTAGACAACAACCCACAAGCGGCTAGCCGTTTTGGTATTCGTAACATCCCAACGCTATTTGTATTCAAAGATGGCGAAAAAGTTGATTCAGTAATGGGCCTACAGCCAAAAGCTGAATTGGCTAAAGTACTAGACAAGCATTTATAAGTTGAATTTTCTCGCTTCAGACTATCTTGAGCGGGTAAAATAGAATAACTGAGAAAGCCATTATCTGACTAAGATAGTGGCTTTTTTGCTTGTTTTTTGTGCAAAAAACTCGATAATGTGACTTTTTTGGCAAAATTTATTGACAACGCTATTGTGAAGACCGTATAGTCTGCTGACAAGAGAAAACCAACTGTTTTCCTAAGTATCTTGTCGCTATTCTCCTCGTGTTTATCAACAAAAACACAATCGTCATTATAAACACCATTGCTGAACAAAATGACTAAACGCAATTACTGATATTGAGTTTTTGACGCAGACTCTTATGTAGCCTTTTTTATCCTTATTTCTTATTACCTTGCCTCCGATGATGGCAATGCGTACATAAGCAGACATATAAAACCAAAACTACATAAACTACAGCGCTGTGCACACACCCATATCATCATATTACCGTTATTTTAATCACTGTCGTGACTTGTGCTGCTAATGGCATCTCTCATCTGATCAATTGCTAATGACCTATCTATGAATCTTACTGAATTAAAGAAAAAATCAATCGCTGAGCTATTGGCTATCGCCAAAGAAATGGGTCTTGATAATATGGCTCGTAGCCGTAAACAAGACATTATCTTTGCTATCCTAAAAACCCATGCTCGTAACGGTGAAGCCATCTACGGTGATGGTGTGCTTGAGGTTCTCCCTGATGGTTTTGGCTTTTTGCGCTCCTCCGAAGGCTCTTATTTGGCAGGCCCTGATGATATCTATGTCAGCCCAAGTCAAATCCGTCGCTTTAGCCTAAAAACGGGTGACAGTATCGCTGGCACCATTCGCCCGCCCAAAGATTCTGAACGTTATTTTGCGCTATTAAAAGTTGGCGAAATCAACTTTGATACGCCAGATCGCTCACGTCATAAGCTTATCTTTGAGAACCTGACACCCCTATTCCCAACTGAGCATTTAAAACTTGAGCTTGGTAACGGAACCACTGAAGATTTGACTGGTCGTATCATCGACTTGATCGCACCGATTGGTAAAGGTCAGCGTTCTATCATCGTCGCACCGCCAAAAGCGGGTAAAACGATGTTGCTACAGACCATCGCGCAATCAATCACTCGTAATAATCCTGAATGCTATTTGATCGTACTATTGATTGATGAGCGTCCAGAAGAAGTGACCGAGATGGTACGTACGGTACGCGGTGAAGTGGTCGCCTCTACCTTTGATGAGCCTCCACAGCGTCACGTACAAGTTGCTGAAATGGTCATCGAAAAGGCCAAGCGTTTGGTTGAACACAAGCAAGACGTGGTGATTTTACTTGATTCAATTACGCGTCTAGCACGTGCTTATAATACGGTTATCCCATCGTCAGGCAAAGTGTTGACGGGTGGTCTGGATGCCAATGCCCTAGAACGTCCAAAACGTTTCTTTGGTGCTGCGCGTAACGTTGAAGAAGGTGGTAGTTTGACCATTATTGCCAGTGCATTGATTGATACTGGAAGTAAGATGGATAGCGTTATTTTTGAAGAGTTTAAGGGAACGGGTAACCAAGAGATCACGCTTGAGCGTGACTTGGCTGAAAAACGTGTCTTCCCTGCGATTAATATCAAAAAATCTGGTACACGCCGCGAAGAGCGCCTGCTGGATGAAGACAAGCTGCGTAAAGTATGGATTTTACGCAAACTGCTGCAGCCGATGGATGGCGTCCAAGCTACTGAGTTCTTGCTAGATCGTCTAAAAGAAGCTAAGACTAATGACGAATTCTTTGAGCAAATGAAGCGTAAATCTCAAAACTAATCGTCTTATCGTTGCTATTATATAAAAAGACCGCTTACTTATAAGCGGTCTTTTTTCTGACTCACATAAATAATAAAGATGAAAACAGTTAGCGTATTATCGAATCAAATATAATAACCCTCAGCAAAAGCACTACCATCGATACAGTGAGG
This sequence comes from Psychrobacter sp. Sarcosine-3u-12, assembly GCF_002836005.1. Classification (NCBI taxonomy): domain Bacteria; kingdom Pseudomonadati; phylum Pseudomonadota; class Gammaproteobacteria; order Moraxellales; family Moraxellaceae; genus Psychrobacter; species Psychrobacter sp. Sarcosine-3u-12. The sequence continues at coordinate 34,546 of NZ_PJBY01000073.1, read as the reverse complement.
CAACATCTTTTACACTCTATTTGCAAAGATTAGCGTTTTTACCACGACTAGAAAGGTATTCAACGACTACTATGAAAAGTAGTAAAACGTATTCAAAAATATCGTGTATATTGTATTTTTAATTTAACAACTTAACAGGTGACATTATGAAATTTGCTAAAACATTTGCAATGACAGCTATTACTAGCTCAGCACTAATCATGACTGGTTGTAACTCAGGTCCATACGGCAATGCAAGCAACACTGTAAAAGGTGCGACTGCTGGCGCTGCTGCTGGTGCCCTTATCAGAAGCAAAGGCGATAGCAAAGATATCGCACGTGGCGCACTAGCTGGTGCAGCACTTGGTGGTGCTGGTGGTTACATCTATGACCAAACCAAATAATTGGTTATAAATATCGAAGCTATCAAGCGATAGCGGTAAGAATAAAAAGCCTGCAAATCATTGCAGGCTTTTTTGTGTCTAATAGATCATTGATGACTTTAAGAATATTCTTACAACGCGCTACTATCTCACAATGCGCCACTAAAGGTATCACAGGTCTGCACACTGCCACTCTCTAGACCACGAGTGAACCATTGAACGCGCTGTTGACTGGTACCATGAGTAAAGTTATCAGGAACTACCGCTCCACCGCTAGCACGTGCCAGACGATCATCACCGATTTGGCTGGCAGCATTGATGGCTTCATCTATATCGCCTGCTTCTAAGAACTGGACACGCGCTTGGTTACGCTGCGCCCATACCCCTGCGAAGCAATCAGCTTGTAGTTCTTGTAATACGGAGAGCTTATTGGCTTCTGTACGCGTGACTTGACGACTGGCTTCACTGACCTGCTGAGTAATACCCAATAGTGTCTGTACATGGTGGCCGACTTCATGTGAAATCACATAGGCTTGGGCAAAGTCACCTGCCTTACCTTCATTATCTTGACCACCAGAGTCTTGCTGATCACCTGCGATGCCTAGATTTTGACGCATCTCTACGAAAAAAGACGTATCTAAATAAACCGTCTGGTCACCTGGACAATAAAAAGGTCCCGTCGCTGCCGTGGCACTGCCACAGGCTGAACTGACTTGTCCATTAAAAAGAATTAACGACGGTTCCTGATAAGTACTACCGCCCTCATTAAATATTTGATGCCACACTTCTTCTGTATCAGCGAGCACGACTTTCACAAACTGTGTATCACGGTCATCACTGGTCGCCGGCTCAGTCGAGGTATTACTACCACCGGCCACTACTTGACCCGTCTGTAAGGCTGTCATGGGGTTGACCCCAAACACTAACCACAAAATACCCGCGATAATAATACCGCCAATACCACCACCGATCATCTTGCCACCGCCGCTACTCGTACGTACGTTGGAGCTGCCTCGTCTGCCTTGCCATTTCATAATCTTACTCCAGAAACATACGATACATCCTGCTATTCGTATGGATAGTTATTCATGTTATATAATTTTTGAATCGCTTTTGCTACAACCATGCTTGTTAGTTATCTAAAGCTTGGTCCTATTTGTATCATTTCTTTTTGCAATACTTACCTATCCTTAACAATATTTACCTAGCCTTAATAAGACATTAATTTTATGCCTGTACTATTTAAGGTAATCCGTCTAAGCGTATATATTTAAAAGAAAATATTAAACAATAATGGACGTTTATTGGATCTAAAAACAGCTTGGTTTTGGTTAATTATACGTAGATTCATTGAAGTTGTTGTATTAAAAATTATATTAGATGAGCTATGTAAAATACTTTTTACAATTTTATTGTTACTCAATTGTACAAGGTCTTTTCATTTGAAAAGAAAACATATAGAATGCGTGGAAGCTGAGTAGCTGTGACTAAGACTAGTTGAATTCTGAGACATCTCGGACATTCAACCTTTGTCGCTGCTACTGCTCATTTCATTTTTCCGGAGAAAACCATATGAAACTTAAATTACTTGCTCTAGCTGGTATCATGACTGCAACTATGGGCCTTACTGCCTGTGATAGCAACAAAGAAAACGCTGCTGAAGATTTATCTGACGCGCAAGAAGAAGTGCAAGATGCTTCTGAAGAGCTAAACGAAGCTGCTGCTGAAGGCGAAGTTACTGCTGATGCTGAAGCTGCTGTTGCCGGCGCTGAAGCTGACATCGCTGATGCACAAGCTGCAACTGCTACTGACGAAATGGACGCTGAAGTTCCTGTAGACGGTACTACTACTAGCGTAGACGTAGCTAGCGAAACTGATACTGCTGTTGCAGCATCTGACGAAGTTGTTGTTGAAGAGCCAGCTCAGTAATTTTATCGTCTCGACGGTAAACATACTGTAGTAAAAAAAAGAGAGCCTATGCTCTCTTTTTTTATGTCTGCTATTTAGTATATTTACAACTATAGAGCACTCATGTCAGTTTTAACAACATCGCGATATTATAAGATCTCGCAATGGCAAGCGTTAGGTAGGACTCAGTAGCTGCTATTTACTACTCATCAAATAGGCCCTCATCAACCTGTTGACGAAATTTTTGCCCTGTTTTAAAGGTGACCACACGACGTGCTGATACTGCCACGGGCTCCCCTGTCTTAGGGTTACGTCCTGGACGGCTGCTTTTATCTTTAAGCTCGAAGTTGCCAAAGCCTGAAAGCTTGACCTCGTTGCCATCAATCAAACTCTCTGACAATTCATCAAAAAAATTCTCTACCAAACAGCGGCCTTCTTGGCGTGTCAGGTTCAGATGACTCATCAAATGCTCAATCATGTCAGATTTGGTTAAGGTGCTCACAGTACGACTCCTATGCTATGTCGTGATGTCGAATATCATGGATTAGCGGTATCAGGTTAATCTTAGGGTCTGTTGAATATTCAAATATGACACTGGCAGCAGCTATTTTTTAGACAATACGCAGTGAAATTTTGGATGCCTAGTTATTCTAGGTTAGACAATTTCGCCAGATATTGGCAAAAAATAATCCTGCCCTAAAAGGCTGATGCTAAAATCACCCCAAACGTTGTTGTAAACCTAGCTAAGGTCTCGACATTATCGTCGGTTTACGCCTAGTTTGATGCGACTTTAGCGATCAGCAGTCCTAATATTTGAGTGTTCAACAGACCCTAGTCATTATAAAGGTTTTTTACCGTCTTTTTAATAAAGTCTGCATTAAAATCCTTTATTAATAACCACTTAACTTTTTTTACAAATAAAATCTATCGATAAGATAAAAAACGCTATAAATAGCAATGCCCTATAGCCTCACAATTATAAAGGCTACAGAGCATGCTCTACTATTAATGCTAAATGCTAGCTGTCACGCAACTTCGCAGCATGTTGCTCAGTTAAAGCTCGTACCACTTTGTCAGTCGCGGTTTTGACTGCTTCATCAGACAAGGTCTGTAACCTATCCTGCCATACCAAAGCAAAAGCCAATGAACGCTGCCCAGTTGGTACATTGTCGCCTTGATAGACGTCAAACAACCATAGGTCAGTCAATAGCTCACCTGCTGCCGTGCGTATCGTCGACTCTAAGGTCTGCAAGCTAATATCGCTATCTACTAAGATAGCAATATCGCGACGTACTTGTGGGAATTTACTTGGCGTGGTAATCGCATCTTGTTCACGAGCAAGTGTTAGTAGCGGCGCAAGTGATAATTGAGCCACCCACGTAGCTGGCAAATCTAACTGCTTAGCGGTGTTAGGATGCAATTGACCCAACCAGCCGACATACTCATTATCGATATAGAGTTTTGCGCTTTGACCCGGATGCAAGAAGGCAAGCGCACTACGCTCATAGCGGATGCGGGCGCTATCGATTTGCGCTGGTAGCAATTGTTCGATGTCGTGTTTGAGGTCATAAAAGTCTAACGCACGGTTTTGATACGCTTGCTCGTCCCAAATGTCACCCACTGCGACCAATGCAATACTTGGCGTTTGTACCAATTCGCCAATACTTTGACCGACAAAGCTAAGACCCGTTTCAAAGAAACGGACACGTGGCTGCTGACGATTGAGGTTATATTGTACACAAGGCAATAAGCTTGATAGCAAAGTACGGCGCATCACCGCCAAGTCGCTAGAGATAGGATTGGCCAGTGCCAACACTTCTCCAAGCGCTTTATCATCGAGCAAGGCTTCTATTTTTGCATCACTAAAACTAAAGCTAATGGCTTCCATATAGCCATTATTGACCAAGGCCAGCTTCATTTCATGCGTTAAGTCCGCAGTATCGTCATAATCCATGCTGACTTGCAAATGCGGCAACACACTCGGAATATTGTCATAACCGTAAATACGGGCAATCTCTTCGATTAAGTCTTCCTTAATACTCATATCAAAGCGATACGATGGCGGCGTGCAAATCAGCCTATCGGCTTGCTGATCTACCTCAAAGCCTAATTGAGTCAAAATACGCACCATCACGGCTGGCTCAATCTCAATACCGATGACCTCACGGACTTTAGTGATTGGCAAAGTAATCGGCGTACGTGCTGGCAAGTGCTCTCTGCTTTCCACTTTTACTATTTGCCCAGCTTGACCACCAGTGACACTGGTAATCAAATCAACAGCGCGTGCCAAAGCAAGCTCTGGCAATTCAAAATCGACACCACGCTCAAAGCGTTGTGAGGCATCGGTATGCAGACCAAAACGGCGTGCACGAGCGGCAATAGCAAGCTGACTAAAGAAAGCGCTTTCTACAATAATATTGGTGGTACTGTCAGTGACACTACTACGTTGACCGCCCATGATACCAGCAAGTGCCAATGCACCTTTATCATCGGCAATGACCAATTCATCGCCGGTTAAGATAATGGTTTGCTCATTTAATAAAGTGAGGGTCTCGCTAGGCTGTGCCAAACGTACCACGATATCGCCTTCAATGGTATCAGCATCAAACGCGTGTAGCGGCTGACCCAATTCCATCAATACATAGTTGGTCACGTCAACCAAGAAGTTATGCGAGCGTAATCCTGACTGTATTAGCGCATCTTGCATCCATCTTGGGGTGTCGATGCTACGATCAATATTACTGATTGATTGTAGTAAATAGCGCGGGCACGCTTCAACTGCACTAACTGTGACAGCTGGCGTAGTAGTAGAAACGTTATCAGTAACTGCCACGTTGGCAGGAATTTTAGGCTGCTGCATCGGTAAATCGTTGATAACCGATATCTCGCGCGCAATACCGCGTACGCTGAAGCAGTCGCCACGGTTTGGGGTGATAGAGATATCTAAGATTTGATTGTCTAAGCCTAAGTATTCACGGATATCCATACCGACTGGTGCATCAGCTGGTAGCTCAAGCAGGCCATCGATATCGTCCACCAAATCAATTTCAGAAGCACCGCAGAGCATACCGTTAGAGTCGACACCACGCAGGTTGCCATTTTTAATTTTAAAGCCTTTCTTGTCATCGCTTGGGAGCACTGCCCCAACGGTCGCAACAGGTGCTTTCATACCGACGTAGACATTAGGCGCACCGCAAACGATTTGTAACAGCTCAGCGGCACCAATATTCACCTGCGTAACGCGCAGTTTATCAGCATCTGGATGTTGCTCGACGCTGATGACTTCACCGACGACCACACCACTAAAGGCACGGGCAACCGCAAAGCGATCGTCAATCTCAAGCCCTGCCATGGTAAGTTGTTCAGCCAATTGCTCACTGCTATTGTTTGGATTTACCCACTGACGTAGCCACTGTTCGCTAATTTTCATAAATATCTCGGATCAGAATTTTATAATAAAGATTTTGGATTAAAGGTTGGCGAATCAACTTGTTGTATTAACAAGGAGCACTTTTTATATGAACAAGGAGCGCTCTAGCCAAACTGTTTTAAGAAGCGTACGTCGTTTTGGAAAAACAGGCGCAAATCGTCAATGCCGTAGTACAGCATCGCAAAGCGCTCAATACCCATACCAAAAGCAAAGCCGGTGTATTTATCGCTATCAATACCGCAGTTGGTTAGCACTTGTGGATGTACCATACCGCAGCCCATGACCTCAAGCCATTTACCATTATCATCGAGGATATCGACTTCAGCAGAAGGCTCAGTGAATGGGAAAAATGACGGACGAAAACGAACAGTCAATTCTTTAGCAAAGAACGCTTCTAAGAACTCACTAATCAAGCCTTTTAGCTCAGCAAAAGTGCTCGATTCAGTAACCATTAAACCTTCTAACTGATGAAACATCGGCGAATGGGTTTGGTCCGAATCATTACGATAAACGCGACCTGGACAGATGATACGAATCGGAGGTTCATTCTTTTCCATGGTACGAATTTGCACGGGACTGGTATGCGTACGCAATAGATAGTGCGCATCGAAGTAGAAGGTATCGTGCATCGCCCGTGCTGGGTGATGCGAAGGGATATTAAGCGCCTCAAAGTTATAATAATCGCTTTCGACTTCAGGGCCAGTTGCGACATTAAAACCTGCTTGTATAAAGTACTGCTGCATACGCTGAGTAATCATCGTTACTGGATGCAAGTGACCTTTTTGGCCACCGCGAGCAGGCAAAGTGATATCAATGCTTTCGCTTGCAAGCTTAGCATTTAGTGCAGCCACTTCTAGCTGCTGCTGCTGCGCCGTCAATGCATCTTGAATACGGCTACGGACTTGATGTAACCAGCCGCCATAGGTTTTTTTGTCATCGCTACTGAGTTTACCCATCTGCTTTGACCAGCCAGTTAGCGGGCTCTTTTTGCCTGTCAATTGTACGCGCAAATCTTGCAGCGCACGTACATCAGTTACTTGTAGGATCAACGCTTCAGCAGCACTGGCCAGCTCAGTGAGCTGAGCTTCAGTTAGCTCGCTGAGCTCTGTAGACAAGGTCGGTAGCGCCGACAAATCGGTGGTAGCAGCAGGGGTAGTCATAAGACGCATTCTTCCTGATTTAAACGGACTATTAGTAATAGTGATTTATAATTGTAGGGATTTGACCAAATATTGCAAACCATTTACCCATTCATTGTAAATTAAAGACGTGTTACAGAAATGGCTTGAATATTTAGACAATGAAAAGTGCAACTTCCCTAAAAGCGTTTTACATCATAACGGTAATAAAACCGACCGTAAAATAATTTAATATAAAAAAAGCCACCGACCAGCGGTAGCTTTTATTAATATCGACCTATTAATCAATATTAGTCCTATCCATTTAGATAATCCCTTATGAGTAAGTAACTATAGATAATCACTTAACAAGCGGCATGCCTAAAGGACAGTTAATATTTATGCTAGGGCTGCTTTTGCTTTTTCGACCAAGGCTGTGAAAGTTGCTGCATCATGCATAGCGATGTCAGCAAGTACGCGACGATCAACAGTGATGTTAGCCAATTTCATGCCATTGATAAAGCGGCTGTAGCTTAAACCGTTTAAGCGTGCACCAGCATTGATACGTGCAATCCAAAGACGACGGAAAGTACGTTTTTTGTTGCGACGGTCACGATAAGCATATTGACCAGCTTTGGTCACTGCTTGTACCGCTACGCGGTAAACACGTGAACGGGCACCGTAGTAGCCTTTTGCGCGCTTTAAGATTTTTTTGTGACGGCGATTTGCCTGTACACCACGTTTTACACGGGCCATAAATTACTCCAAGATATTGTTAAGCGATTAACGATGTTATGAAATGAATGTTAGTAAATAACAGACATCGTTGTCAGATTGCAAAGTCACATATTTTTAATTAAAAATAGATAACGATAGTCGACTAGAGGTATGGGCACATGCGACGAACTGCTGCTTCGTCAGATTTGTCCACCATCTTTAGACCGCGCAACTGGCGAATACGCTTAGCTGATTTCTTGGTCAAGATATGGCTTTTGAAGGCTTGCTTACGCTTAAAGCCATTCGCTGTTTTTTTGAAGCGTTTAGCGGCACCGCTTCTGGTTTTCATCTTATTTTTCATGATGATTTGCCTCTTTGTCTTTAATAGAACCTGGTCGTCAAATAGTCAATAACGAATAGTGGCTTTAAAAACAACCACTAAACCTCTATTTGCCTCGAGGTGGGAGGCGCTATTTTAGCAGATAGTGCGCTGTTTTGCCAAGGAAAGTTTTAGCCTTACCTTAATAGGTTCTGTCTGGTTATTATTAGGGTCTATTGAACATTCAAATGTGGCACTGGTGACGGCTATTTGTGAATGTTCAATAGACCCTAGTAAATCACGATTTTTTTTGCAAATAGATTGAATGTCAGCTTGAGCTGTGCTTAAGTAGACACTAAGCGGCGCTATACCTTAAAGCGACGATAAACGACGCCATTTATCGCCTATATTTGTCTTGGATTATACGCGGCTCGTTGCTTTTGGACTGCTAGGGCGTGTCCTCATTTTAGAAATGGTCATAAAAATGAGATAAATTGCCGTCAAATGAGGAAAATAGCGAAAATAGCGAAAATAATATCAGGATATTAATCAGCTATTTGACGATGTTTGGCAAAATTTAGCCATTTTTAGCCCATTTAGAGACAAGCGCTTGAATTGAGGACACGCCCTAAGCTCGCTTGCCAAGCGCTCAAAAAATTGATTATGGACAATCATTCTAGGAGAAAGCGTTGTCAAACCAAGAATTAAACTTTGATGACGGAATATTTGTGTTTGAAACGGTGATGCGCGTGCGCAATACCGAAATTGATATGGGTCAACATTTAGCCCTAGAGTCATTGACCGGTTTGCTGACGGAAGCTATGCAGCGTTTCTTATACGCCAAAGGTATTAAAGAGATTAACGCTGATCATCAAGGCTTGATTATTAATGAGTTACAGCTGAGGGTTTTCAGCTGTGTACGGGCGCGTGAGGAGCTTTTGTTTGAGGTTGGCGTTGAGCCATTATATGATAATGGCGGCAATATCGTGTTCAAAGCCACACGCATGCACAATGGTGACATAGTGGCAAAGGCGAGACAACATTTTGTCAATTATGACTTTCGCCTTAATAAAGTAACCACGCTGGATAATACGATTAAAAAAGCCTTGTATCCGCAGTTGTTCGAGCTCTGATAAACACTGATATAACCCATCAATTTACGTAGCCCATCAATAGACGCAAGCTATTTATTTATCTTATCAGTAGATAGCCAATACTGATATTGACTTTTATTGCTGACCACTTAATTATTGACCACTTCCTAATTATAAGACGACAGACAGATTATGACTTTACCTGCTTGGCTAACTGCCATAAAGTTTAACGCTGATGGTTTGATTCCTGCGATTGCTCAAGACCATGCGTCGGGGCGCATTTTGATGATGGCGTGGATGAATGCTGAAGCGCTTCAATTAACGGCACAAACAAAAACCGCCGTGTATTTTTCACGTTCGCGTGCCAAGTTATGGCATAAAGGCGAGTCATCAGGACATACTCAGACAGTCCATGATATTCACTTAGATTGTGATGCCGATGTGATTGTGTTGAGCGTGACTCAAGCTGGGGGTATCGCCTGCCATACGGGTCGCGAGTCTTGCTTTTATCAGCGTTTGGATTTGTCTGGGCAAACGCCGCAATGGCAAACTGTCGATAAGGTATTAAAAGACCCTGCAGATATTTATCAATCAGATAAAACCGCCAGCGCTACTGATCACAACCACGATACTGCTGCGCTTAATGCGGATAATGCTAGTAACGCCGCTGAAAATCATAATACCCAAACGGACAACACCTCTATTTTGCAACAGCTTGATAAGGTATTGGCAGAGCGCAAGCAAGCAGACGCTGACAGCTCTTATGTGGCAAGCTTATACGCAAAAGGGTTGAATAAAATCCTAGAAAAAGTGGGCGAAGAAAGCACAGAGAGTATCATCGCTGCCAAAGATTTTGCCCATTGTGATGAAAATACGGACAAAGCGCAATATGACGAAGCGCGGCACGAGCTTATCTACGAAGTGGCCGACGTTTGGTTTCATACTTTGGTTGGGCTGGCATGGTTCGATATAGAGTCGGACGCGGTGTTGAATGAGCTGGGACGACGCTTTGGACTATCAGGCATCGATGAAAAAGCGGCTCGATAACTTGTGAAATCACAAAGATAACTTGTGGAACTCTAGAATAAGCATCTTCCTTGTTTGATTATTATTGCTTTCACCTTTTTGTCACCTTTCACCTTTTTGTCACAATGGTAGGTTATAATATAGCTCTTTTTAGCTTCGCATCTTACGTCTATATTTTTTGTTTAATAGATCTATATTCTATAAAATAAAGGCATTCATATATAGATATCGCAACCAAGACATTAAGGATACCATTATGGGCAGTTTTTCCATTACGCATTGGCTGATATTATTGGTGGTAGTGGTGGTCGTATTTGGCACCTCAAAGCTTAGAAATGCAGGCAAGGATTTGGGCGGTGCTGTTAAAGGCTTTAAAGAGGCAGTCAAAGACGAAAATGCAGAGCATACCAAAAAACAGGTGGTTCTCGATCATGATGGCAATGCACACCCAACAGATCGCGCCGCAACCAATAAAGTGAAAGATAGCGATATTGACACTGTGCCTGTTGACGATAAGCACCATTGATAATACCGAGTATAGTGCTGGGTATAATACTGCTAGCATCTAGATAGTGATAATCAACCATTATGTTTGATATTGGGTTTTCTGAATTACTGCTCTTTGGCGTTATTGCCTTAATTGTCTTGGGTCCAGAAAAACTGCCCCAAGCAGCGCGTACTGCTGGGCAATGGTATGCTAAAATTCGCCGTACGGTCTCTACGTTACAGTCTGAAATAGAGGCTGAGCTTGACTTGGCTGAAACGCGGCAACAAATGCAAAAAGAGCTGGCTAAAATCCGTGAGACTGAGGCGGAGATGCGGCGTGAGATGGCAGAAATGCGCGGCAGTATGCAAGAGTTTGAGTCTTCACAGAACCAGACTCTAAAAGCTGCGCATGACCCAGACGCTGACCATGCTAATAATGACAAAAGCAATCACCAGCAAGATGCTAGCGGTCAAAAAAACACGCCATCTATCACGCCCAAGGTATTCGACTACGCCTACGGTCAGGACGAAACAGCAACAGATTCTGAGCAATTACTGAAACACGCTACTGACGACGAAACCTCAAAAACTGCCTCTATTGCTAATACTCAACCAATTACTCAAGCCATTACCACCAAGCCATGGGAAAACATGTGGTTTCGTTTGGGCGCTTATGATAAGGCACGACGCTTACCTGCAGCGCCCTATTTACCAAACTATAAAGCAGATATGTTACTAAACCGGCCTTTAGACAGCGCTTTAAACAAACAGCTTTCTGTTAATAAGCAGGAGACTGATTAGTGGGTTTATTTAAACGCAAAAAGAGTCGCCAAGAAAAAGTCGCTGACGCAGACCGAGAGCAAGTAGCTGATACCGCGATTGATGAGGACTCTAATGACATATTAGCCTCACTCGCTGATATGCCAATCACTGAGCATCTGATTGAGCTACGCTCGCATTTAATCAAAATATGCGTGGCAGTGTTGGTCATATTTTTAGCGTTAGTTGGGTTTTCGCGCGAGCTCTATAATTTTTTATCCGATCCATTGGTCGCTCAGCTACCCGCCAATTCGACCATGATTGCCACGGATATCACCTCCAATTTCATGGCGCCGATACGCCTGACCGTTTTTGTCGCTGCCTTCTGTGCCATGCCCTATATTTTGTATCAGATTTGGTCATTTGTCGCACCGGGGTTGTATAAAAAAGAGAAAAAAATCGCGATTCCTGTGCTTGCGTCATCAATTTTTTTATTTTATGCGGGTGTGGCTTTTTCTTACTTTATCGTGCTCAAAGGCGTGTTGAAATTCTTTATCATGTTTGCGCCGCAGAATGTCTTGCCGATGACGGATATCGACAGTTATTTAAGCTTTGCACTTAAGCTGTTTATGGTGTTTGGCCTGACTTTTGAGATTCCAGTGGTGACCTTACTGTTGATATTGGTGGGCATTGTCTCCATTCAAAGCCTAGAAGAGAAACGTCGCTATATTATTGTGGGTTGTTTTGCCGTGTCAGCAGTCGTTACACCGCCTGATGGTGTGTCGATGTTGTTACTCGCCATTCCCATGTGGCTATTGTTTGAGTTAGGGCTGCTATTAGCAAAAATCTTAATCAAAGAAAAGCCTAGTTCTGATTTGGCAGCCGTAGATAGTGAGTAAAAAAACACAGCCCCTATAGTAATTAGATTCGACTGCCCTCTATCCCATTTATTAGCTTATAGTCGAAGTAGTTATTAGCCTTACTAAGCGTCATTATTGTTCGCCAGCCATTGCTTATCCAGTGGCTTTTTTTACCCCCATCGTTTTTACTCACTTTTAGTCTTTTAGGTAGCTTTATTATGTCCGCATCTATGCCAGCTTATATGAGCGATCCCACTGATGAGCAGCTGAGCGCGCTTAATATGGCAATGGATCACAAGTCATTTAAAGTGGTCGCTTATGCAGGCGCAGGTAAAACAACGACGCTGAAGCTGATCGGTGAACGCTTACGTGGGCGCGGCTTATATCTAGCCTTTAACAAGGCGATTGCCAACGATGCGCGGCAAAAATTCCCCGGTCACGTGGATTGCCGTACCTTTCACTCACTCGCCTATCGTCATGTTGCCCGTGATATTACCGCCAAACTGTCATTACCACGCTTTTCACCCAAACGTCTGGGTGATGATTTAGGCTTACAACCGGTGCAAGTACGTCGGCAAATGGATGGGGTTAATAAATATATCACCCTCACGCCAGCACGCTTGTCGCGCTTCGTTAGTGATGCGGTGAACAATTTTTGTAGTACGCATGCCAGTTATCCTGCACCACGGCATATTGAATTTCCAAGTTGGCTCGATGATTCTGATGCCGAGCAGCTGCGCGAGATGCTCTACCCCGCCGTTGAGCAACGCTGGCTACAATCGATTGATGCGCGCCATCCGGCTGGTATTGGGCATGATATCTATCTTAAATTATGGGCATTATCCAAGCCCAGTATTCCTGCGGATTTCATCTTGTTTGATGAAGCGCAAGATGCCGACCCCTTAATGATGGGGATTTTGACCCAGCAGCCACGGCAGGTGATTTATGTCGGCGACGCCCATCAGCAGATTTATGAGTGGCGCGGCGCGGTCAATGCGATGAAAAAGCTGCCATTGCCGCAGACCTTGTTGACGCAGTCGTTTCGCTTTGGTGAACCGATTGCTGAGATTGCCAATACTTTGCTCAAAGCCCTGCAAGAAGACGTACCGTTAAAAGGCAACCCAAATAAGCAGTCTTCTACCGAAAAAGGCTTGGTACACAGTAAAAAAGATGCCATCCTATGTCGTACCAATGCGGCAGCAATGTCGCAGCTATTGACTGGTCTCAAACTCGGTCACCGAGTGGCGCTACAAGCGGATACCGATCGCATGCTTAAGTTCTGTCAGGCAGCCGAGAACTTAAAAAATGGTAAATCAGCATATGGCGTGCCCGAGCTGGCGTATTTTTATAATTGGGGTGACGTACAAGAATACTCTGAAACCAACGAAGGCAGTGACCTTAAAACCTTGGTTAAACTGGTCGACGACCATGGCACCAATGTTTTGAGCCAAGCCGTCAATAGCTTATCCAGTATTGAAAATGCCGACTATGTCATCTCAACCGCGCATAAAGCGAAAGGCCTTGAATGGGGCAAAGTACAGCTCGATGATGATTTTTATTATGATGTGACCACCAATGCGGTCAAGATAAGCCCAGAAGAATTGCGCTTGCTCTATGTCGCTTGTACGCGCGCGCAAAGTAATTTGGACATCCATCATATCAAAGACTTGATATCAGGATTGCAGACGGGTAAAAAAGTGATTTTTGGCAATACTTAATGTTGCCCGAGCTCACCCTTTATCGCCTTTGCCATTCTCAATTTATAATGTTGACTTTCCGATCATGAATCATAATCAGCAACTTCAGACACGCCAAAACACCATACAACAGTTATTTGCCAATCCCGTCCGCCTACTCGCACCAATGGAAGGCTTGACCGATCCATTAATGCGGCAAATTTTGACACAGATTGCCACAGACTTGGGTCGTCCTTATGATTGGTCAGTGAGTGAATTTATTCGCGTCACCCAAACTGTCTTGCCCGCGCATGTGTTTTATAAGTACGTGCCAGAGCTGCATTATGATGCCAAAACTGCATCCGGTACGCCGATTCATATTCAGCTACTCGGTAGTGACGCGCAGTTGATGGCTGACAATGCCGCTTATGCTGCCGAGCTTGGGGCGCCGGCCATTGATATTAACTTTGGTTGTCCGGCTAAAACGGTAAATAGCCATCGTGGTGGCTCAGTGCTGCTTGATGAACCTGAAGTCATGTACGAGATAATCAACACAGTAAGAACAGCAGTACCTAGCGATATTCCTGTATCCGCAAAGATTCGCTTGGGCTATACCGACACCAGTCGCATGGATGATATTCGCAGTGCGATTGAAGACAGTGGTGCTGATTGGCTAACCATTCATGCACGGACAAAAACCCAAGGTTATAAACCGCCCGCTTACTGGGACAAGATTCAAAGTTTTAATGCGCTTAATATTCCCGTCATTGCCAATGGTGAAATATGGAACGCCGAGCATGCACAGAATTGTATGACGCAAGCGGGGACCAATCATTTGATGTTAGGTCGCGGCGCGGTTACTCGTCCCGATTTGATTGCGCAGGTTGATGGCCATAATAATGATGCAGAAACATTGACCGCCTTAGTCTGGGAAGACTTAATCGGGCATCAGATTAAGTTCTTAGAAGGTGCCGCAAAAAGCGATGTGGTATTGGTCGGACGTTATAAGCAGTGGTTAGCGATGCTCACCAAAGGCTATAGCGAGGCAAAGATATTGTGGGACCGTATAAAGCGAGAAAAAAATAAAGCAGCTATTATTAGCGCACTACGAATGAGTGTCCGATAATAATACCTGCCTTTATTCTAAACTGGTCTTTTGATAAAAAACGAACGCTAGACGCTTACCCGAATGGCCAGATAAAAAAGCATCAAACAACAGGCAATTGATAATACCCAAAGTATCGAGCGAAACGTTGCCAAATTAGTAATATATGCCACGCAATAGCCAACCCTAATCAGCACATAAAGCCAAGCCAGCGTGTTGATAATTGATTGCGGTACAAAGAACAACATCGCCACCAATACCGCTGCCAAAAATACGGGTAATGTCTCATAGCTGTTTTGCTGAGCGGCATTAGCGCGTGCTGCTGCGCCAGTCGTACTGTGTAAAAAGTCACGCGGATGCGCATTGTCAGCCAAGTTAAAGCCACCAATGGCTTTCGCAGTCAGTGCCATAGCGAGTGGTAACAGACTTGCCACCACCATCGCCCAAATCGCTGACGCTGCGGTATTAGGGATCAACCCAAAGAGTGCATTCATTAGTCTATTTGCCCCTACCCTGCAATCACTTCAAAATCATGGGTAATATTCACCCCACCTTGTACCAACATTCTACTGGCCGAGCAGTATTTTTCTGCTGATAAATGAATCGCCTTTTCAACTTGCTTATCTTTGATATCTTGACCAGTCACCACAAAGTGCATATGAATATCAGTATATACCGCTGGGACGGTTTCAGCACGCTGAGCTGTCAGCTCACAAAGCACGTCTGTCACTGCTTGACGTGACTTTTGTAAAATCGCTACCACATCGTAGCTCGCACAACCACCTAGCCCTAGTAGGATTAGCTCCATGGGACTGGAACCCTTCTCTTTATCGGCATCGATTTGAACGTTATGTCCCGATGGGGACACGCCCCTAAAGGCTTTATTTTCTTGCCACGTAACGCTTGCTTTTGACTCTGACATGTTAGATTACCCTTATTTTAATGTGTGATTTAAACGTTTTTTATTGGCTGAATATTTTATTTTTGCTTGAGATTAGCCCACTTACCATTTAGGGTTCAGATTGAGGACACGCCCTAGTGTAGCATAAGCTAAAACGAGATTTTAAAAAGCCACTGTCTTAGATTATTACCCTGAGCGTTTGATGAGTCTATTTTTGAGTGTTCACTTTGGTTAGTGAGATTTATCGTTCTGCTCTGAATATGCCTTTTTAAATATAACTTAGATTTATCGTTATGGCGTCTAAAACTTACCTACAAAAATCCATTTATAACTGTCTGATTTTAAAGGGTTAAACTCGTGAAACATTTTATAGCAAAATACTGTTACACATTTGGGTTGTTTCTTGGTTTAATAACGGTAATGAATCTTATTTTTACCTGATATTGATAACTGTCACCCTATAATAATTATGATTGCTATCGTTGTGTCATGTTGAAATAAGCTATTTTTAGACAAATTAAAAAGGGTTAGTCATGATAGATGCAGACGGCTTTCGCGCCAATGTCGGCATCATCTTGGCAAATACACAAGGACAAGTTCTGTGGGCAAAACGTATTGGTCACAACGCTTGGCAGTTTCCTCAAGGCGGTATCGACCGCGGGGAGACGCCGATGGATGCAATGTATCGCGAGCTCTGGGAAGAGGTCGGTTTACATCCGCGTCATGTAGATTTATTGGCAGTCACGCAAGATTGGTTGCGTTATCGGCTGCCGAAACGCTATGTGCGTCATGGACAGCACCCTTTGTGTATTGGGCAAAAACAAAAGTGGTTTTTGCTGCGCTTAGATGAGCCAAATACTCAACATATCCGCTTTGATGAGGGAAAACCGGAATTTGACCATTGGCAATGGGTCAGCTACTGGTATCCACTCGGACAAGTGATTCACTTTAAACGCGGGGTATACCGTCGTGCTTTGCAAGAGCTGGCACGTGAATTACCGCTTAAACAAGAACTGATTATCCCTGAGCAGACCAACCATTTGCTTCTTACCTAGCCTCTGGTTTATTGTTTGTTTGGTAGTAAATACAAAAAATCCTGCATCTATTATGGATGCAGGATTTTTTGTATTTAAAATAGCTAGGGCGTGTCCTCAATTCAACTGATAACAATCTAAATGGTGATGAAAATGAGGACACGCCCTAGATTTATGGTTTGATGGCAACCTTTAGTACGCCATCACGTTGATGCATAAATAAGTCATAGGCTGCAACAATATCGTCTAGCGCGTAGGTATGTGTGACCATCTCAGATAAATCGACACGCCCTGACTCCACCACATTTAATAGACGACGCATCCGTTCTTTACCACCCGGGCACAAGGCGGTGCGGATAGTATGATCACCAAGACCTGCTGCAAAGTGTGACATGGGGATGCTTAAGTCTTCTGAATAAACGCCAAGGCTTGATAGCGTACCGCCTGGTTTTAAAATTTTCAGACATTGTTCAAAGGTAGATTGTAAGCCCAATGCTTCGATACTGCTATCAACCCCGCGACCCGCAGTAATTTTCATAATCTCGTCAACGATATCCACTTCGTTAAAATTGAGGGTAATATCGGCCCCCAGTTTCTTAGACATCGCTAAGCGCTCGTTATTGCCATCAATAGCGATAATGGTAGACGCCCCTCTCAGCTTGGCACCAGCAGTGGCGCACAATCCAATTGGACCTTGCGCAAATACAGCCACGATATCGCCAATTTTGATATTGGCATTTTCAGCACCCTTAAAACCAGTAGACATGATGTCTGGGCACATCAGCACTTGCTCATCAGTCAGCCCATTAGGCACAGGCGCTAGGTTGGCCTGCGCATCGGGTACTAAAACGTATTCGGCTTGCGTGCCATCGATGATATTACCGAAGCGCCATCCGCCAGTCGCTTTATAACCATGACAAGGACAAGTCCCGTCTGGCCCGATGTAACCACCATCTTGTGAAGGAAAGCCATCTTGGCTGGCATAAGAAGTAAAACTTGGGCAAATCGCGCCAGCAATCACTCGTTGACCTTCTTCATAACCCATCACCGCACTACCGAGCTTTTCGATAATACCGACTGGCTCATGACCAATGGTCAACCCTTGAGCAACGGGATACTCACCCTTAAAAATATGAATATCGGTGCCGCAAATGGTCGTTGTAGTGATTTTTATAAGAGCGTCATTGGGCCCAACATCGGGAATTTTCTTCTCTGCAATTTCAATTTTACCTGGCGCAACAAATATTAGTGATTTCATCATACTCATGTCACACTCCTTGTTTTCACACTGTTTTCACACTGTTTTCACACTTATTTGATTCATACTAGGGCGTGTCTTCATTTCAAAAATGGTGATAAAAATGAGATCGATTTCCGTCAAACAAGAAAAATAGCGTAGATAATATCGGGATATTAACCAGCTATTTGACAATGTTTGGCAAGGTTTATCCATTTTTAGCCCATCTAGATGAGTATTGAATGAATTGAAAACACGCCCTGACTGTCATTTAATAGTCAGTAATTGCATTAGATACTAGCAGTAAATTCTAAGCCCCTACTCAGTGAGTGTAAGCCATAAGCGCGACACTTTAAAGCAAAAACCACAATTACTTTAGGGTTTTTAAAATTGCCTACTGGTTCGTGTGAGAACAAGGGTGCATATGACTGAAAATAAGTGATTGTTTTATTCACCAACTGCTGAGTGTGGGTACTCGCGACTGACAATCTGAGCTGTAAAATTTGAGCCTTTATCCTCATCACGCAACGTTAAGATACTTTGAGTGCGAGTGCCATAAGTTGGTACGTTCTTAGCACTATCGCCAAAAGCGACAGGCTCGATGTAAATAGAAGACAAGGTTTGCTCAATCTCATTGGTCATGCCAGTATCTGGCAGCTTGTCCGCTGGTGCTTTGATATTATCTGACAGCACCTCAAAGGCCGCCTGTTGCCAGTATGCAGGTGAGCTATTCTCAGCAATCAAGGGCAATACTTCTTGCCGCAGTCTGCCACGTAGGCGCTCAGTTTTGAACCAACTATCCTCTGGCTGACCGTTAGAGATAACGTGCAATCCTGCATGTAAGGGCGTGGGAGCATGACCACGATTATTAACGAGGACCGCTTGGGTCGCATCACCTATAATTAAATTGAAGCCAGCATAGTCTTGCAAACTGATTTGCCGTGCAAACTCTATTGGGCTTAGCGTACTGGTCAAGAAATCGGTGACCAGTTCACCACGTGAGCGTTCGTCATTACTTGCCTGCACGCCATCGCGAAAGTTCAATACCGCTGCCCAACGTCCGTTTTGCTCATATAAATCGTCATATGACTTTTGATAGATACCTAACCAAGTGCCGCCGCTTTGTTTATCGCGTCCGGCACAGATAGGTTTATCAGCCCATTGATGTAACGGCTCGGTTGGGCGCTGCAAAAACTCATCGCGATTGGACAATAAAACCAAAGGCAGCTCATCAAATAATTGCCAAGCAATGGCGACGATACACATAGCATTCCTTTTATATGATTATTATATAATCGTTCCGATATCAAAAAGGGTCGTTCAAAATAGCGTCCTGCTGGTATAAATTTTCCTAGCTTGCTGTGCGCTTCGCACTCCAGAGGCTTCAAAAAATTTATCCTAACAGCACTCCCATCGGTATTATATTTTTTTCAATTGAATCGATTATATAGGGTCTGATGAACATTCAAATGTGGTACTGGCAGCGTCTATTTTTTAGACAATACGCAGTGAAATTTTTGACGACTAGTCGTTCTAGGTTCGACAATTTCGCCATGTATTGGCAAAAAATAGCCCTGCCCCTGCTTGTATACTTGGGGCTGATGCTAAAATCACCCCAAACGTTGTTGTAAACCTAGCTAAGGTCTCGACATTATCGTCGGTTTACGCCTGATTTGATAAAAGGTTTGAGACGATTTTAGCGATCAGCAGTCCTAATATTTGAATGTTCAACAGACCCTAGTTCTTATTTAGCATTAATTGGTGTTTAACTGCTTATCAGCCGGATAGCTAATTTGATAAGTAGACTGCATCACTTGCGACTGTTTACTCGGCAAATCAAACTCCCAAGCGACCATACCTTTATTGTCATTCCAGTCTTTTTGGCTCACTGCTGGGGTGTGCGTCGCAGTGACCTTAATACTGTCATCACTGCTAACCGGCTCACTACCCAAGACTTGTAAATGCACGCTACGATTGTGCTGATTGGTGAACTGATAGGCTTGGATGGTCGTTCTGGTTTGCTGACGATTAAACACGCCTTTATCACCTTGTTTGTCTTCATCAGTGAGTTGCTTGACCAGCATACTGGGATCGATGCCAAAACCAATACCCTGCTCTTTTAGATTCTGGTAGCTATAGCGCGATTGCCCGACATAGTTGTCATCACGGTACAATTGCAAAGAGCCATCGACCCAAGCCGGAGTCAAGAACGGCGCGGATGCGTACCAGTAGCCAGCGGCTTCCACACTCGGCGTACTACGAATCCACAGCTTGCTACTGCCTGATTGCTCATCAATAACCGTGCGTACCCGCCTGCCATCACTTGGAATACTAATACGCTGCGGCAGTCGATATTCGGTGATGCCGTTTTTATTCTGACTGCTCACGCTAAAGCTCGGTAGCGGTGGCATCTCTGCAGCCCCTGCTCCGCCATAGCTATCACTACCTACAACAACGACTGGAGCAGACTCCATCATAGGCTGTGCATAGCGTGACAATTTACTATTTGGCTGTTCTTCATATAATGACAAGCGCTCGACTCTTGGTAGTTGGCTGGTCGTGGTTTGATTGGGATTAACTGAGCTTAATACCAAAGGAACCTTTAGCCAATTCTCCCCTGTTTGCTGGGCAATAACGGCAGAGGCGATGATGTTTAATTGTTTGCTCTCCGTGTTGAGACGTGCTTGATAGGTCGGCTCCCAACTGGCGCCGCGCACTTGATAATGCAGCTTGACGCTGCTTGGCGAACGACTTGCGACGCGCACACTCACTTGCGTCACACTATCCTGTGCTTGAGTTGTACTGCCAGCCATCAGCTGGTTCAGCGTATCTTGCGCGCGCGCTTGGCGCTGCTGAATATTCAAAATTCTTTTATTGATACTGGCCGCTTGCGTCTCTACCTCACGCGCATTATCGGCAAGGCTACCATCTGTACTCATTTGCGTGACCTTGGTAAGGTTTTGCAAGTAGGCTTTTGCTAAGCGTGCCGCCTCTAACTCCGCATTAATCGCGTCCAAATTATTCTGCTGCGTCTGTACGTTGGCATCACCTTGATATTGACACTGTGCCGCTTGTTCAGCGCTTAAGGTTTCGATGCTGACTTCGCCAATATTAACGTCATTAGCCGCTTGCACACTCAGGCTGTCTTTATCGATATAAGGGGATAAACAAGAAAAAACCAGCGTTTGCTCGCCACTATTAGTAATGGGTAACGCACGGGTGACACTGGCTAAGCCTTGATAAATCGTCACTTGCTCAATACTGCTATTGGCTGCCTGAGCAGGAGTCACACTTAAAGCCGCTATGCCAAATAAACTCAGCGACATTAACCGCGTTTTAGCAATCAACTTAGATGATATTGCCACTTTGGATAAATCAGCTTGCATAATCATTCCTTAAAAGTACGTTTAATCCATTAATAGGTTTCATTAGCGCAAGCCCATGCTCTGTAACGCTTTATTAAACATGATGCTATATTTATTATAATCGTTATTCTAAGCATTATTTCTTAAAGCACTTTTCTCAAGGAGCTTTTTTATATCTTAGCGGTTTTCTATCTTTCTTTCTAGATGTTACCAGTAGCAGATAAGTTGTTACGATGGGATTCGCCTAATAGTAATTTGGTATGCCTAACAAACTATTTTTGCTATTATGACCCACATTCTATTATCAATAATAATGATATCCTTATGATGATTCATCCGCAATATGACCCTGTCGCGCTGTCCTTGGGTCCGGTAGAAGTACACTGGTACGGACTGATGTATTTATTGGCCTTTGCCGCGGCGTTCGGTCTAGCATGGTATCGCAGTACCAAACGCGACAGTTGGACCACCGATATGGTCTCTGATTTGGTCTTTTATGGCGCGCTTGGTGTCATTTTAGGTGGTCGGATCGGTTATGTGTTGTTTTATCAGTTCGGCGAGCTGTTGCAAAATCCGGCGTACCTTCTCAAGGTTTGGGAAGGCGGTATGTCATTCCACGGTGGTTTCATCGGCGTGATGCTCGGTATGTGGTTCTTCGCCCGTAAATATAAGAAGACACCTTTTCAAGTCTTTGACTTTATCGTTCCTTGTGTACCGACGGGCTTACTGTTCGGTCGCATCGGCAACTATATCAATGGGGAGCTGTGGGGCCGTGTCTCTGATGGCGGCTATAACTGGCTGACGTATTTCCCGCAAGCGGCTGCCTTTGATATGCAGCAATTACAGACCAATCCTGAGCTACAAGAATTGATGCTTGAGGTAAATGGACAGTATTTATTGCCGCGCCACCCATCGCAGTTATACGAAGCCTTAGCAGAAGGACTGCTATTGTTCCTTTTCTTATGGTGGTATTCATCGAAGCCGCGCCCGCGTATGGCTGCGACGGCTGTATTCTTGTTGGGTTATGGCATTAGCCGCTTTATCATCGAATTCTTCCGCCAGCCAGATGCTGACCAAGGGTTTGTGTTGTTGGGTTGGATGACCAAAGGTCAGATATTAACCGCGCCAATGATTATTATTGGTATGATTATGTTGGTTTATGCTTACAAACGCGGTATCTATGACTGGGGTAAGCAAGCAGCTTATTAATATAAGGATTAAAATGCTTGAAAAATTAAGTCCACATATCGTTTTAACAAGATATGTTTCGTTTGTAAAATTAATATCTATGTTAGAACAAGGTTTCTTTATTCCTAAAGCCAATCTTTTCACTGACAACTGGGAAGGTAATCTTCATTTATTCAATGGTGAAAAAGACCACTTTCAGACTGAAGGTGAGTTAGTAACTGCTAAAGATTGGGTATATGTAAGTTGCTGGTATCAAGATGAACCTGAATCACACGCTATGTGGAACAGCTATGGTCAATCTGATGATTCTTTAGCAATACAGACTACTAATGGTGATCTTAAGTCAGCTTATAGTGCTTCAAATTTTGATCCTATGTGTTCTTACTTCGGTGAAGTTTACTATCAGCAGCCTGATAGTGCCTATAACCTGTATGATAGAAAAAAGATCTTTTCTTGGTTTTCAAATAACAATGATTTTTCAGTGAACGGTAAAATTAGTAATCTTACTTATAGGCTCTACCATAAACATAAAGCCTTCTCTTTTGAGAATGAAGCCAGACTAGTACTAGTAGACAATGATGCTACCCTAGAGAGTAATAATGATAAAGCTGGCATCCACCTTTCCGTTGAACATAGTAGAGAAATGATAAAAAAGATTATTTTACATCCTAATTCTTCAGCTTGGTTTGAAGATACAGTTCACAAACTTATCAAAGATACCTATAAATTAGACATTCCAATTCATAAATCTTCATTAATTGGCTCAAAAAACTAATAGATCAAAACTTTAGAATCTAATAAATTTATATATATTCATCAAAGTTGAAAACCATGATTACTAGTAAAAACGAACAAGCTTATCTTGATTTACTTCAGTACGTGTTGGCGAACGGCACTGAAAAAGGCGATCGCACGGGCACGGGTACTCTCAGTCACTTCGGCGCGCAGCTGCGTTTTGATTTGGCAGAAGGCTTTCCGCTGCTGACGACTAAAAAAGTGCATTTTAAGTCTATCGTTTATGAGCTACTGTGGTTTTTAAGCGGTAGTACTCACGTTGATTACTTACAAGCAAATGGCGTGCGTATTTGGAATGAATGGGCAACGGCTGAGCAGACGGCGCGCTTTAAGCGTCCTGCTGGGGATTTAGGGCCCGTTTATGGTCATCAGTGGCGCAATTATGGCGCGAGTAAGCGTGACGATGGCAGCTATAATAACGATGGTGTCGATCAAATCACCCAAGTCGTTGAGCAAATCAAGACCAATCCCAATTCACGACGCTTGATCGTCTCCGGCTGGAATCCCGGTGAAGCAGAGCAAGTCGCTTTGCCACCTTGTCACACACTATTTCAGTTCTTTGTCGCGGACAATAAACTGTCCTGCCAGCTCTATCAGCGCTCAGCGGATTTATTCCTATTATTCCCCCATAATGGTAATTCACAGTATGAATTATTAGCAGCCTAGAAACTTCCCTTTTCTCTATATCTATAGCAAAGATCAGGTCATGCATAATATGTTATACAATTTAATCTATGTATTAATTTGGCCCATAGTATGGATATTAAGATTTGTTCCAATAAAGAATTAGACCTATCAAAATCTTGTGTAACTAATGAAATACCAGACTTATCATTAGATCAGAAAGTCAAAGTGAATGGGGTTGGCGTATTTGATGATAGCGGTAAAATCCTTCCTATTATCTCTGAGTATTTATCATATCAATTCAAGCACGAAAAGATTGCCTATGGAACAGCAAATACATATGGCAAAAATCTAACTTACTTCTTAGAGTATATCCGTAGTCGTCCAGAATATAACGATGATGAAACTGATGAAGTATTCATTACAGTCCCAGAATATGTAATTCAGCAATACTTTACTTTCTTAAGTAGTGAAGAGCGTAAAAGTTCAGCTACTATTAGAAATCGTGACGGGGCAATATACGCTTTCATTAACTTCCTCTGCAGTCGTACGGAAGACCGTCTGCCACTTAGAGAAGATAATCCATATAGTAATGGATACCTTTCAAAAGTACCGAAACGCACACCAATTATTTCATGCACTCTTGATGATCTCGTCATATTGATTAAATCTACTCAATCAGAACGAGAAAGAGTGTTACTTCAGTTTTTATACGATTCTGGTGTGCGGCGTTCAGAGCTGATCAGGGTTACTCTTAAAGACTTTAAAGATACTATCAACTTTAACTCTGAAAAGTTTATTTCAGAAGATTCCGACCAACCTATTCATGCAGACTACGTACCTTTAGCCATTAAAGGTAGCAAAGGGCGTGGAAATCAAATCAAACCGCGGTGGACGTTAGTTAGTTCGGCAACCATTAAACGCGTACAGAAATATCATGCGTCTCCGTTGTATAAAAAACATGCTCGCAAATATGAAAGTCCAGATGAAACCCCAGCATTTTTTAATGCCAAAGGTACTCCTTATACACGTAGCGCGATCAACAAACTACTTGAGCGTCTCAGCAAGCGTGCAATAAAGAAGGGTAACCTCAATAGAATAATCTCTCCTCACAAGCTTCGACATGGTAATGCCTACGCAATATTACAATCCGATGATCTAGGATACGACTATCTAGATCGGCTCGTTATCGTACAAAAAAACTTAGGTCATAACCAACTTAGTACTACCCAAATGTATACCAGTATTCCTCAGGAAATTTACAATAGTATGTGTGATGAAAACGGCGACTTACTAACTAGAGCGGGAAAAATGAGACGCTTGAGTAAAAGTACACAATTGAGAATTGGCATTAAGGACATCAAATGAAAAGGAATAAAATAGCCACCAATGAGGCTTACAAGGATCTTTTTGAACTAGAAAGTATAAAGGTTGAAGAGAAACGACTGAATAAAAATGCCGAAGAATCTGTTATAGAATGGGTAACGCAAACAGTTGAAGATATAGAGGCGCTGTGGGAAGTACCAATCAGTAAGGCTGATAGTACTTTAGGTTTCGGTGTAGCCATCAAGCATATTCAAAATGCTGTAGGTATCTCATACTCTGTTGCACACAGACATAGGGCTCTTACAAATCCTTTAATTGAGAAGATGATTGAAGAAGGAATTTTGGTGATACCAGATGAAAATTACGAAGCTGCTAGTATCGAAAACTCAAGGAAACTATTAAATTGGTATAGACAGCTATCCGAAGAAGAAAAGTATGCATTACCTATTTTTGGCAATAAGGTTTCGATAAAAAAAATATCTTCGCAACAATTACCTATAAAAAGAAATTCTTTAAGATTTAAGGTTGTTAAAGATGCTTGGAGCTTCATTCACAAGGATCTTGAAAAACTTGGAGTTATTGATTCAAACTATAAAAGCGTTGCTGAAAGAACAAGCGAAGCGAACGTTAATAGAAAAAATTATAGTGAAAGTCAGATAGAACGCTTTCATAGACTGGCAGCAAGAGAGTTAACTGCTGCTACTGACTTCTTCGTTCCTTCAAAACTAGAACCTTTTATTCAGGTTGAGCAACTGTTTGCTTGTACTAGTAAAACTGTCTCTTCAGAATCAGGTAAGAGTAATTACAGAATTGCGAGCAGTTTATTTATGGAGTTCTTATCTGAACTGTATGGAACTGCCCCTCTAAAAATAACGGCAGTTTTTGATGAACATATTCTATCTAGATATCGAAAATATTTAGAGCAAAAGATAATAAGCAAAGACATATCAAATCATCATGCAAATACAGTCCTGAGTTCAGTACGCAAAACACTGTATAGACTGACCCAAGTACGTGATATGGAATATACTTTTTTCGATATAGATGGCTTTACCACAAGTAGAGAAACAGATGCAAAAAAGCCATTTACAACGAACGAGCGAATCCAAGTATTAGATGCTATCGAAAAAGGACTACGTGAATCTAGAGCAGCTCTCATACCTTATGAAAAAACAGGTATAGGTAAAAACCCTCTGGACGAAAAAAATTCGGTCATAAGAGGTCTCTCGACATTAGAGAATGCGCGTTGGCTCTTTGAAAACCTCTTAATGTGTAAGCCAGTTCATAACAATACAGCTAAGTCACCTATTGAGAAGTCTTTTTTAAGAATAATTAAGGGTTCAGATAAGGGTTTGATAGAGACATACAATGAATGGGGGGTTATCCCAATGGTAAACGTGGATACACTAACGCCTTACATTTTAAGACTTGCTCAAATTACTGGTTTAAATACAGATTCTTTACTTTCTCTTAACATGAATGATTACATAGACTCCCACCCAGCAACATCACGGCCTTGTCTTAGATATTGGAAAGAACGGTCTGATGGTCATAAAGAATACCACCTTGACCTTTTTAATGCAGAACTAACATGGCTTACATCATCTCAAGCTAAGTCAATAAAAAATATTTTTGAAGAATTAGTCCGATTGACGAGTAGTTTTCGACAGGACATTGAAGATGAGGTTTTTAAAGATAGGTTGTTCATTTATCAGTCAGATAGTACAAAAAAGCACGGCAGGGTATCTCCAATATTAGGAAATGAAAACAGAAATGCAAAAGCATTGGGAGCTAGTTTGTCTAGGTTTGCTGAAAAATATGATTTAAAAAATGATATAGGAGAGCCGCTAACTATTACAATAAGTCGGTTTAGACCAACCTTTGTTAGTGAGATGCTTGAAAATGGCGTAACTCTACGTGAAATTCAGCTCATGTTGGGACACTCGTCAATTCAAACAACTATTGGTTATCTGGATTCTTTTGATTTGAACTCGATAAGTAGAATAAAGATAAATGATAAATTAAAAGAAATACATCAATCGACTCTTAATAAACAGAATGAAGAGCTGTCAGAAGTTATAGAAACTAAAATTAATGATGAATTAATAGTGACCTTTCATACCCCATTGGCTGAATGCAGAAATATTTTCGACCCGCCAGACTTTGTAAAGAACCTAGCGTCCTATACTCCAGGCACTCCATGTTCACAATATAATAAATGTTTAGGTTGTGATAATGTCATTATTACAGCAAAAAACCTTCCTGAAATTTTTGCAATGAAGCGCGACTACACTCTCTTAATAGAGCACACACGTGTCATGGATACACCCTATGGACATGTCATTTCAGAGAATATGGAACTAATAAAAGGCATTACAGATCCAGAGCTATCTGACTTTTCCTCAGAGGATTTAGAGAATGGGCAACGTTTAGCAGAGTACGTTGAAACAACAACATTGGTTGATGGAGTTATTTAATGGATTATGAAACAAGACTAAATGTGTTAACAGGTTTTGTAGAACATCGTCTCTATATCTTAAATGCCTTAAGTTCTGTTATAGATCAGAAAAATGAGAGTCTTCGGCATAAGCACACAGATGATGTAGAGTATATGACGTCTCTTATGGACAAACCCGTATCAAAATTATCGAAATTTTCTGACTGCGTTTGGAACTTTAATAAAGACTACCCTAATGCTGCAAGGAATGTTCAGGGTGCAAAGCTACGCATTAATTTTTCAAAATATACAGCGATTCCAATATTTGTCTTAACAGAAATAAAAATTATATTTGAGTTAGCCTTGCTCAACAATTCAATTTTCAAAGTTCAGAAAAAAGAAGGTAAAGGTCGATCAAAAAAAACATTGAAAGCTAACTCCTTAATTACATCTTTTGAAAGGGGTTTAACATTTATTAATGAAATATTTAAACAAGCTTCTCATGAGCTAGGTTATGAGTTTGTTCAAGAAAAAATCCAGACATTCTCCGACATAACACCCGAACTGTATTCCAGAGCTGCTGAAAACTATGATCGTGTAAAAGATGTAGCGCTAGATAAGTTTTTCACATACCTGCGCAGTCCAGCTTCTGTTAAGTATGTATTTGAAAAGCCTATTGCTTATGTAGAGTTAAATAGCCTGAAATGGAAGAAAAGAGCTAATATTGATAAAGAAAAGAAAGATCAAGTGTTACCAGACTTGGTCTTTGAGTCTTTATCGAAAATGGCTTCCTTTATCATAGTTGACTTTTTAAGTGCTATAGGGGCTTCAGCAAAAATATCTGACTCTAACTCGTTAGAAAGATTTGATACAAGCAACCATCTATCATGGGCAAACCAAGAAAGAGTAACCCACGAAATCTTAAATGCTTATATTGCTATTAGGCTAGGAACTAAAGGCTATTCTACGAGTTTCGTTACAAATATGGTGGAATCCTATAATTGGATGCTCAACAAAGATTCTAATGTTATGGGCGGACTGACTTTACGTAAAGCATTGAAAAAACGTGGTTATAAGCTAGATAATCTTAGAGAATACTTCAACCTCGTAACGTACGCATGCACATATTTAGTAGGTCAGTATACAGGTATGAGACCATCTGAATTATCAGAAGTAAGAGTTCAGAATTGTTCGTGCTTAGTTCAAAGTGATGGTGTTTGGCTTATTGAAAGTACTGTCAAAAAACATAAAGATGAAGTTAGTACGGGTTTATTCGACGATAAGTGGGTAGCTATACCAATTGTTAAAGATGCAATATTAGCAGCCTCGTATATTTCAAAAATTAAAGTTTCACCTTATTTAGTTTCTAATGTAGATACTGTTAAACCTGGTAGCTCCCCACAGTCAATGGATAGTAAGGGTATTGCACATCAAATGAATAATTTTATTAGTCAACTATTAGGCAAAAACGTTGCTAATGAAATAAAATTTAATCCATATATGTTAAGACACACCCTAACATATCAACTATTCAGGGCTGAAGTTGGTCTACCTCTGATATCTTTTCAATTAAAACATTTTGTGGATAGTGTCTCTAATTACACCTCTACTGGCTCTACTTCATTAGTAACGCTAGGGTATGGTGATATAGGTGACATGCTATCAAAAGATGGGAACCGAAAAGGTGATAAGAAATCACTGCGTCGAGCAGCTGAATTAGAGGCTATTAAAACAGCCCATAATCCAAATGGCACGTATTATGGCGGTAAAGCGTATGAGCATAAAAAAGGTCTAATTAAGACATTTAATGGATATATGGCTGAAGGCTATACGGAAGATGAAGTGTATGAAGCAATGGTAGATCAAGGAGTTGCCGTTGTCTACATGGGACAGGGGCTTTGCTATGGTAATAGACAGGAAGAGTATGATTCAAGTTTGCCATGTATTGGTTCACTACGCTGTAACCCAGCTCGGTGTAAACAAGCCGTTGTAACTATTAAACATGCTCCTAAATGGCGTGAAGTTTACACATTAAATAAGGTCAATCTAAATAAACCAGAATACTCGCAAAATCGTGATCAAATTTTAGCGGCAATGAACGAAGCTAAAGTGGTACTGGAAAGTCTTGGTGAGGAAGTCGAACTATGAGTAATGAAGCTTATGACCAGAAAAATAGAGACGACTATGACGCAAATACATTACTATTGGAAAAAGCATTATCGGACATTAAAGGCAATAAGAGGTTGAAAGTCACTGTAGCACAACTTTCAGAAATGACTGGTATTCATCGGAACACCATCTCAAACCGAGTTTGGCCTGGCCAAAAACTAAAACAGATTAGAGAAGCCCGAAAAACTAAAGAGAAATCGCTTGAAGAACAAGTACGTTTAAGCACTAACGATGCAAAAAATGCGCTTGAAGCGAAGCTAAGTCGAACACAAAATGAGGTTATCTACTGGTTTAATGAATATCAAGATATAAAAAGGATCGCTGAGCACTCAGATAAACGGTTACAGAAAATGAGAGAGTCACGAGATTACTATAAAACACTATCTGACACAGACAAAAGGTCACTATCAGAAGCTGAACAAGAAATTAAGAAATTGAGAAAAATTTTAGCCTTAGAAGATGCAGGATCGAAACAGCTTATACACTAGTCTGTCAAAAATCATCTATGCTATAAAGAGCATAATCTTGATTTCATCTTGCTTAAAAGCTAGCGAGAGCTTAGCTAATAAGCATATATCCCATAGTACAAATCACATATATTAATACTTTATACCTAATAAAAATTTATCAACCTTCTCAGCTTTCACTTTATTTTTACATTAAACTGAGAATGGATAGGCAATAGACTCATGATACTGGTATCCTTCAACTTTAAAGTCATCTAGTGTTACCCATGTTTCAATGTCTTCGAAAGACTTAATGTCAGGGTTAATATGAAGCTTAGGTGCTGGATACGGTTCGCGTTTCAATTGCACATCGCGCATTAACTCTAATTGGTCTTCATAAATATGTGCATTTACGATCTTATGATAAGCTTTTCCAGCCTCATGCCCCGTAATTTGAGCCATGAGAGCTAGTAAGGTAAACACTTGAATCTGATTAAAATTTTGACCTAATGGCACATCACATGAACGTTGTGATGAAGTCAAATAAAGCTTTCCGCCTAACAACGAAAATGTATGAGTATGCATACAAGGACGTAAACATCCCATATGAAACTCACCTGGATTGTAGAAAGTTAGGATTTCACCTCGGTCATCAATACCGTTTCGCAAGTTATTATAAATCTTACGAAGCTGGTCAAACTCCTCTCCTACTGAATTACGCCACCTGCGTCCCTGTACACCATATACTCGGCCCATATCATCCCTACCTTTACGATAAGGATTAGCTAACCAAGCTGCATTTTCATTAGCATTGGCATTCCATGTATTACATCCAATAGCTCGAAACTGATCTGCGCTATCATAACCACGTAGATATCCCAACAGCTCTGCGATAGCTGCTTTCCAATAACTCTTTCGAGTAGTTACTAAGGGAAACTCATTAGCTCCTACGTTGTAGTCTAAATCAGCATTAATAATGGTTAAGCAACGCTTTCCAGTTCGTTCATTTTCGACCCATACACCTTCATCAACTATACGCTGACATAAATCTAGATACTGTTTCATTCAATAACCTTGGTTGGACTACAAACTTATCTCAAAAGGTAGTTTTTGTTAAACTATATGCACAACACATTTTATCTTTTGATTTCATTGAGCATTATAAAGTTTCAAGGCTCAATTGTACAAACCTGTTCGTAACAACTAATTGTCTTAATAACTTATCAAAAGACTATACCCCAAGGGAACCGGCTATTTAGCCCCTCAAACCTATTAATAGACCACTTAAAATAGACTGCTATAATGGAACCACTTATAATAGACTATTTTAGGTGTTTATGTTTATCAGAGCCTACCTCCGCGCCTCTACCAAAGAACAAGACGCCAAACGTGCTAAAAGTGAACTCATAGCATTTGCCAACGATCATGGTCACAAAATTGCTGCCTTCTATATTGAGAATGAATCAGGGGCAACGCTAGAGCGCCCCAAGCTGATGCAGTTGATTGATGACGCTCATGAAGGCGATGTGATCTTGGTTGAGCAGATAGACCGATTAGCGCGGCTCAACCCAACCGACTGGGACACCCTCAAGCAAAAGCTGTCAGCTAAACGCCTCTCTGTAGTATCAAAAGAGTTGCCAACGTCTTATATGGCTCTGCAGCAAGCGAATAGCTCTGAGTTTATGGATAGCGTACTACGTGCCATTAACGATATGCTACTTGATATGCTTGCTGCCATTGCTCGTAAAGACTACGAGGATCGCCGCAACCGTCAAATGCAAGGTATTGCACGTGCAAAATCTGAAGGCAAGTATAAAGGACGAAGGAAGGATATTGAGAAACGCAAAATCATCGCAAGCTTATTGAAAGCTGGTCACAGCTATTCTGAGATACAGGTGATGGCTAAGTGCTCACGTCAGCTGATTGCTGAGGTCATTAAAGAGTCAAAATCAATATGACTTAAGGCAAGCTATAATAAATGAACAGTAAATATCTCTAATACTATAATTAAATATATGCCATAAAAACGAACATTAATCTATCTTTATAGTACAATAAATGTCCGGAAATTCTGGTCTAAAATTTAACTATAGGACTTTTTATGAAGAACTCAGTGGTTGGTCTCGCTGTTTTGGGGTTTGGTCTAATCAGTAGTCAGGTTGGGGCTACAGCTATATTGTATGAAAACAAATATCCTGATGAAGTACCTTATATTGACGTCTACTCTTACCCTGAGTTTGGTAAAGCAGAGAAACCCGATGCTAGGATGACACAAATTTGGGAAAGTTCGGCTGAGATCAAAAACGAAACGTACTATACAAGTCCACATACGATTATTAAAGAAAATGGCAAAGTAAAGTATGCATTAGCTCGCGTCAGAGGCGCTGGTTATGCCTTTCCTAGTGAAGAATTTGACGACTGGGTTTTACTTAACTGTCAAAACCCTCGTAACTCATACATCGAAAGGGGTGACAACGAGCGTATCAGTTTAAAAGATTCCATGGCAATTGGTGGTAAGTATGGACCTGGACTTGGCGATGAGGGTTGGACTGATCATATTCCTCGTAAGGCAGTAGGTGTGCTGTTCAATACTTACTGTAAATAAGAGAGTATGGCTTTAACAAGTATTTCACACCTCAATAGGATGCTTACCAAATTGGTGGCATCCTTTTTTATTGGATTGATCCTTTCGAACCTAGGGTACATGGTACATGGTAAATAGGACTAAATAAGCTGTCTAGTTACCCTCCCCCTCAGCAAAGGGTATTTTTTGTGGATTTAGTTTATCTAACCTTACACAAGCTAACTTATCTACTTTGCGACATTAATTGTCGCCTTCCTTCTGAAGCTAGTTTCATATTTAAAATAATTGCTGTAAGTTAAGAGATGAAAATTTGTCCGGATTTACAACCTTGAGGAATGACTTATGAATGAACCTATAGTTACAGAAGAAACAAAGATACGGTGGGAGCCAACCGAAGCTAGCGTAAATGCTTGTATAGGTGCAATTCTTAAAAATGGTACAGAAGGAATTTTAGACAGCGATATATCTGTAGTTAAATACGACTATAAAAAGATGTTTGAGTTATTTA
This sequence comes from Psychrobacter sp. Sarcosine-3u-12, assembly GCF_002836005.1. Lineage (NCBI taxonomy): Bacteria > Pseudomonadati > Pseudomonadota > Gammaproteobacteria > Moraxellales > Moraxellaceae > Psychrobacter > Psychrobacter sp. Sarcosine-3u-12. Next base: position 1,072 of record NZ_PJBY01000073.1, on the reverse strand, counting down.
CGAAAGCAGCTGAACAAGGTCATGCTGGTGCTCAAAACAATCTAGGATTAATGTACAAAGAGGGTTTAGCTATTCCACAGAGTGATTACGAAGCATTTAAATGGTTCACAGAAGCAGCTGAACAAGGTCATGCTGATGCCCAAAATAATCTAGGGTTAATCTATCGTGATGGTAAAGAGACTCCCGAAGCTGTATATACGATACTGCATGATCATGAAATAAATGAAACAGAATTATCACCTAAGGATTATGAAGAACTATTTAAAGATTTCGGACTTGATAACCCTAAAAGCTTTGATTACCTAGACGTAGCGAAAGCACTTTCTGAAATAAAAGGAATAGACCATGATAAGGCTATTGAATGGTTCACCAAAGCAGCTGCTAATGGTAGCGATGCAGCAAAAGTTAATTTAGAAAATATGTCTGATACTTAAGGCGATGATAAGTAGGTTAATACTTTTTAGAAAAATTGAGGTAAAAAATGTTAAAAAGATTAAAACTATTCGCGTTATCTGCTCTTATTTTACCAGTCATTGCATGTTCATCTAGTGGAGCTCCAAGTGACTCTGAAATAAAAGAACTTGTGGTATCTAAAGTCACACGTAATATGTCTGATCAATCTTTAAAAGATCAGGTAGAACTCGATTACACTGAATGTAAAGCCACCGAAACTGAGGGTAAATATTTTTGTGTGGTATCAGTAGGTATTGACTATGAAGGAGAGAGACAAGTAGATACAAGAGGCTGGAGCTTTACCAAGGCTAACGATGATTGGTTTATAAAAGGACCTTTTGCTATTTCAGGTGAGGATAGAGCTAGAGCAGAGGGTAAATGATGAATTCTCGCGGTTGCTTTTGAAAGTCCTTGATACCATCAAAGCTATTTATATTGCTAGCCATTTGCTCGACCAGTTTTTTTAATGTCAGTTCGCCTAGTTACTGCTTACTCTCCTGTTATTGGAATATAAGCAGTGACACAGTTGAGCTATGCTGAAAAAACCGTACACCTAAACTTGGTAAACTAGGGTGTGTATAGAATTCAAATGAGTGGCAACCAGATAAAGACACAAGCA
>NZ_PJBY01000072.1:0-46158 GCF_002836005.1 Psychrobacter sp. Sarcosine-3u-12 | reverse complement strand
GCTACGTGGTACTAAGCGTGAAGACGTCCAACGTGGCCAAGTACTCGCTAAGCCAGGTTCTATCACCCCGCATACCAAATTTGACGCAGAAGTATACGTACTGTCAAAAGAAGAGGGTGGTCGTCACACACCATTCCTAAACGGCTATCGTCCACAGTTCTACTTCCGTACCACTGACGTAACTGGCGCAATCCAATTACAAGACGGTACTGAAATGGTTATGCCTGGTGATAACGTTGAGATGGGCGTAGAGCTTATCCACCCAATCGCTATGGACAAAGGTCTTCGCTTCGCTATTCGTGAAGGCGGCCGTACTGTAGGCGCTGGTGTTGTTGCTAACGTATTGAACTAAGATTTAACCTATCAGAGTCATCTGAGAAAGTTGATCAGTTCGTGAAAAGCCATCCTTGAGAAAGGGTGGCTTTTTTTTGGGTGGTGATAAATGCAAGTTGGCTGTAGGGTGCGCCCCGCGCACCGATTATTTGTTATATTCTAATGCTATCTACGGGCTGGCTATCTGTCGTAGATACGCTGTGGTAAATCAATCTAAGTGCATTAATTATTAATATTTTACGACATCAATAGAAATTAAGGTCATACCTCTTAGCAAAATCGATAATAAGGTAAAGAAATGAAACTTAATACTCCTGAGAAAGTATCACTGCTAAGCGGTTTTGATATTGACTTTGAATATGATGAAGTTAGAAATCTCGATAATTTCGATTATATTTTGGTGTTTAGTAAAGAGAGACTATCTACTAAGACAAGTTTTGTAGCAAAAGTATACGACAAGAAGAGTAGCTTCATGTTCGTCATACTTTTTTCTGATGTGGAAATTGAGAATAAAAAAATAACTCTAATATATGCTTGGTCTTGGGAAATTGATAACGAATTGAGAATAGTGTTTAATACGAATGACACTCATATGCGCGACTTTTGGTATGGATTCGATTTAGTACAACGTAAGTATACAGGTCATGGTAGAGCTTATTAAAATCAGATGGTGAGTTACGTTTTATCTTTACTCTTTGAAAGATTTTGAAAAACTAACGCGACCTACGCGACTGAGATAAATTGGTTTTGCGGTTATAGTTATTGTTGCGTGGAACGCACCGTACAAAAGCTCCACAAATTTGCAGATATGTGTAATAAAACTAGAATCAGGAATAATAATGCTAACCCTAGATTTACTCAATAAACAATCATCCGAAGCTCAAAGCATTATTCAAGCCGTTGCCAATATTGAAACTATTATCCAATCGCAAGATGCTTGGGGTTATCAGACAATAATAGAATTGCTTGCACAGGATAGTATTGATTTATTGGTCGTTTATCAAAGCGATAAAGTCGTTGGCTACTGCCTCTATCAAGTGGTTTTTGAGCAAGCAGAGATCCTGCGCATCGGCACGCATCCTGCCTACCAACGCCAAGGTATCGCCTCGCAATTTTTTGCGAAATTAAATGCAGAGCTAATGAGTAATCAGGTAGAGAGCTTATTGTTAGAGGTGCGCGCAGATAATGTAGCGGCTATTAATTTATATGAGCAGCAAGGATTGGCAGTGATTCATCGGCGGAAAGGCTATTACCAGATTCCTCATCACCCAGCCATTGACGCATTAATTATGCAGCGTGTGTATCTTTAATAGTTATTAGCAGCACACATACTATTGGATTAATAAGTATTATAAATGAGAACATGCCCTAGATTACTCGGGTATTGTCTTTTTGCACACTTCAATATCGAGCTCATAGTCACTATCTGCTTTCATTCGCTCAAGCACTTCAATACGTTCGCTTAACAGCTCTATCATGACATTGATATTGGCTTGTTGTTTTTTGACTTGTGCCAGTTTTTGCTGTGTGAGCGTCAGTTGTAAATCGATATCTAGCTGCCCATCATAATAGTCATTAAGACTGTCTCTGATTTCAGTAAGGGTAAAGCCAATGGCTTGTGCGCTTTTAATCAACTCAATACGCTCAATGCATTCGGGATGAAACTCAGTATATAAGCGTGAGCCGGCCTGACGTTTGCGAGACTTGAGTAGCCCTAGCTCATCATAATGACGTACGGTGTCTTTGGTTGTATTGGCTTTGATGGCCAGTTTTCCAATTAACAAAAATGATGTATCAGGAGCCATAATAACCTCGTAAGTAAGATGTTTGATTCGATTATTATCTACAATCCAGTTTGAGTCTGCACTTATAACTGTGGCTGCCAAGGCTCTGCGGTATCTAGTAACGATACGGCTAAAGGTTTATGAGAGTCTTTGTGCCATTTGACTGAACGGCTGGCTATCAGTGTGTCTAATTGGTTAAGAAATTCAGCACGTGGTAGGGTCGTTGCCCCCAAGCTCATCAAATGCTCATTGGGTAGTTGGCAGTCCACAAGCGCGACATTGCTTTGTGCGCATAAGCGCATCAAGCCCCAAAATGCTAATTTAGACGCATTGGAAGCACGGTGAAACATCGATTCACCAAAATAGATGTTGCCTATTTTTAGCCCATATAAGCCGCCAATTAGTTGGCTGTTATCATCCCAAACTTCAATGCTATGCGCAAAGCCTTGCGCATGTAGTTTGGTGTAGGCTGCAATCATTTCATCATGAATCCACGTATGCTCGCCCTCGGGTAAGCCATCGCTGCGCGGCATACTACAAGAGTGAATCACTTCATCAAAGTCTTGGTTGAGAGTAAGTTGCCAACGTTCGCGACGGGCTTGTTTGCGTAGGGATTTACTTGGTTGATAGTCAGTTGGCAGCATCACACAGCGCGGCTCAGGACACCACCAAGCGATAGGCTCATCTTCATTAAACCAAGGAAATAAGCCTTGCGCATAAGCAGAAATCAGCGTTTCAGATGCTAGATCTCCACCCACAGCGACCAAGCCAACCCCTTCAGGATCGACGGAAATAGGATTGGGGAAATCATAAAGCCCAAGACTTTTTAGAGTCTCAGGCTTTATATGAGCGTCAGTATCGATATGATTATCGACACTGACGCTTGGGTTAGCAGTTTTAGCAGAGTGGCTCATTTAGACTTCTTTATCAGCAGTGAGCGTTGATGCATAAGTATGATCGGTCGCCACGGTTTCGCCTAGCGAGTCTAGATATTTTTCTGCATCGAGGGCTGCCATACAGCCAGTACCAGCGGAAGTAATCGCTTGACGGTAGACATGATCTGCCACATCACCAGCGGCAAAAACCCCTTCAACACTGGTCTGTGTCGCATTACCATTGAGGCCACTGTTGACCACAATATAGCCGTCTTTCATATCCATCTGGCCTTTGAATAGCTCGGTATTTGGCTTGTGTCCAATAGCAATGAATACCCCAAACACGTCTAGTTGCTTGGTGCTGCCATCGATAGTAGACTCCAAAACCACGCCATTGACGCCCATATCGTCGCCTACCACTTCTTTGACGCTATGGTTCCACTCGATTTTGATATTACCGTTTTTGGCTTTTTCAAACAATTTGTCTTGTAATATTTTCTCAGAACGTAGACCATCACGGCGATGCACCAGCGTGACTTCAGCTGCGATATTTGATAAGTATAAGGCTTCTTCAACGGCGGTATTACCACCACCAATAACCGCTACTTTTTGGTCTTTATAAAAGAAACCATCGCAAGTTGCGCAAGCTGATACGCCCAAACCTTTGAATTTTTCTTCTGATGCCAAGCCCAAGTATTGCGCTGAGGCACCGGTTGAGATAATCAAGGCATCACAAGTGTAGTTGCCGTTATTGCCCGTTAATTTAAAGGGACGCTCTGTTAAATCGACATCATTGATATGGTCATAGACCAATTCTGTACCGAAGCGCTCAGCGTGCGCTTTCATACGATCCATCAATGCAGGACCCGTTAAGTCATGCGCATCGCCCGGCCAGTTGTCGACTTCGGTGGTGGTGGTGAGCTGTCCGCCCACTTCTAAACCAGTGACCATAACAGGTTTTAGGTTGGCACGCGCTGCATAAACAGCAGCAGAGTAACCAGCAGGACCTGAGCCTAGAATAATGAGTTTTTCGTGGCGTGGAGTAGGGTTGTCAGTTGCCATGTTTTTTCCTTGCTAAATATAAGAATGAAAAGAGCTAATAATCAATATGATAAGAAATAATCACCAAAAATATGCGTTAGTATAGTTTTTTTAATTGCTGTGTGATAATAACATAAGGGCAGACGGCAAAAAGTGCAAGTTTGCTAAAACAAACATGGGTATCATTAGAATTAAAGCATCTATAGGAATGCTTAACATGCGCAAACACAGCCTAAGAACGGCTGGGTATTTTAAAGCGTTTAGGTAAGAAGTTTAAGCGTTTTCTGTGAGTCATATCGGTTAAATGTGGCAGATTTTTGCCCAAATTGTCTATTAAGAGGTTTTCTTGCACGCTTTCTTTATAACACTGTCGCCACCGTCCCTATCTATTTGTTATTATAGGAGGTTATGCCCAGTGTCATGACGCTTGTCCGCGTCAATTATTCGATGGACAAACGATAGCAAATGACAAATAAGGGCAAGTGATAAAGCACATGTTTTATCTTATCAATGAGGCTAAACTCCTTTTTACACAAGGTTTAGCCTGATGCGCTTCATCATAAACACTGCACTAGGTAAATGCATATCAGCACTTTATATTGGTGCGTTATATCAGAATTTTATGTCAGCATGGTTAGGCTTAGTCATGCATTGGCGACCAATTAGTATTAATAACAAGGCAGATCTTACGTGATATCAGCACCGCTTATTGAGTATTTGAAAAAAGGAATATTTACCCTCCTTGGGTTGATACTGGCAGTTTATCTGTTTGTTATTTTACTGACCTATACCGGTAATGATCCAAGCTGGTCGCATATCAGTAGTGATATGACGACCATCAATAATATGGGTGGTGAGACAGGTGCTTGGTTATCTGACCTGCTTTATAGCTTTTTTGGCTTTGGCGCATGGTGGTTGCTGGCGTTTGTGGTCTATGAATCTATTCTTATTTGGTGGGACAATAAGCCGACGTTTTGGTTGCTGCGCTTGGTTGCTTATGTGTTTTTAATCCTAAGTGCGAGTGCTTTATTCGCGCAACTGGTCGCTTTAGTGCAGCAAGTAGCCGATCCGGTCGCCACAGGCCTAAAAGGGGTAGCGGGTGGTATTATCGGGCTTGAGCTGCAAGCGCGTTTGGCTCAATTATTATCGCAGTGGGGGAGTGTGATTTTTTTAACGGTGTTCGTGATTATCACCGCGACCTTTGCCTTTAATATTCATTGGCTGGTGATATATCAAAAAATCATGACCCTATCATGGCTTGGTTCTGGTGTAAGAAAGCAAGATAACGAGCGTGATAGTGTGCAGGCAACTAAAGAACGTCATCAACAGCGTGATGATGACAGTCGAACTGACGAAGAAGCCGCGCAAGCGGTAGCAGAATATGAGCAGCTGCCCCTTGAGCTGCAAGCTACTGAGGACACTGCGCATAAGCAACAAGCAGATAATAGTGGTCGTTTCAGTCATGTACTGACTGATTTTTTAGCGACTTCTGGGTTAGGTGCTAGCGTCAAGGCTTCTATGGCAGCAGCGACGCCAGTATCCGCGAGGAATGATGGTCAGAGCGAGCATTTATCAAGCGCCGCCGTCACGCCTAGCAGCACCAGCGTAAATGCCTCTAGCACCTTTAGCGAGAACAAGGTATCTACTACCTCAAACCCTGTCACGACGCCTACCCGTAAAGTGGAGCCGAGCTTTGCTTGGAATGATGCCAATACCGTTGATGACCTATTGGCCAGCGACTTTGCTATTCACGATCAAAGTATTCAAGACAGTAATCAGTATTCTGACGCTGCTGCACCTACTTATATGAATCATACTGAGTCACCAACTGAGACCTCAGTAGCCACAGACGCGGTAACAGAAACGGCAATGCTAGAGACACCAACAGCAAGCTCTACTGTTAATTACCAACCAAACAGCGTCGAGCAGGCAGTTGTAGGGGCAGCAAGCAAGCAAATCGCGCCTCATCTTATGGATGAGCCTCAAGCTGCAACGTCAGATGACAGTCATACAACGCATGAAACAGTTGATACATTGGCAGAGTCTTGGTTAGCAGAGCATGCGCCTGTTTCACCACCTTCTCAAGAAACAGAAGAAGATACTAATAAACCTGAACAGCCAGCACTAAAGCCAGCAGTAGAGAATACTTATGACGCCTCTGCTGGGTCATCAGACAAGTTAGCAGACAAGTTATCAAATGAAGAGCAATGGAAAAGCCCATTGTCAATACAAAGTCCTGCTCCAGAAGAGGATGATGTAAGTATCGTCGCACCAGTCGCTGATATGACCCCGACCAATACGCCACCGGCTAATCCTAAACTGCCGCCTACAGTAGAAACTACCGTCACAGCGCCAGCTATTGAACCGATAGTTGCGTCTAAACCAACGGTAAGCTTTGCCGTGCCAGAGGGTGATAGCGGTAACCATATTGCTGATATGATGCCAGAAGATGACAGTCGAGCTGACGACACTGACCTGCCTGTGATGCCTCATATTAGTGATGATGCCGCCTTTAGCCAAAAATCTCGTTCGATGCAAACGGCTGCCTATCGCAGTAGTCTGACGCCTATCCCTGAGATCTCTATTTTAGATAAACCAGATCCTGATCGTAAGCCCAGTTATACTATTGCTGAGCTTGAGCAATTGTCTGAGTTATTAGAGATCAAATTGCAAGAGTTCAACGTCAAGGCTGCTGTGGTCAATGCTATTCCGGGTCCCGTTGTCACGCGCTTTGAAGTGGAGCTTGCCGCTGGCGTAAAGGCCAGTAAGGTCACCGGTATTTCACGCGATTTGGCGCGTTCGCTATCAATGGCATCTTTGCGTGTGGTCGAAGTCATACCGGGCAAGCCCTATATCGGTATAGAAGTGCCAAACAAACAGCGCGAGATGGTGCGTTTGATTGAGCTATTAAATACCGAAAAGTTCAACGACCCGAAAGCCCAAATCAGTATGGCGATGGGTAAGGATATCGGTGGTAATGCCATCATTACTGACCTTGCCCGCGCGCCGCATATGTTGGTTGCGGGCACCACAGGCTCTGGTAAATCGGTATTGGTCAACTCAATGCTACTGTCGATGCTACTCAAATATACGCCAAATGAGCTGCGTCTGATTTTGATTGATCCAAAGCAATTAGAGCTTGCCAACTATAACGACATTCCGCATCTGCTAACGCCAGTCGTCACCGATATGACTGAAGCCGCTAGTGCCTTGTCATGGTGTGTGGCAGAGATGGAGCGCCGTTATCAGCTAATGAGCTTATTAAAGGTGCGTAAGCTTAACGAGTTCAATAAAAAGGTCATTGCTGCTGAGAAATCAGGCAATCCTATGCTTGACCCTTTATGGCGACCCAATGACAGCGTGAGTATCAGCCAAGCACCGAAGCTAAAAACTTTGCCGATGATTGTCATTGTCGCGGATGAGTTTGCCGATATGATTATGCAAGTCGGCAAACAAGCTGAAGAACTGATCACGCGCTTGGCGCAAAAATCACGCGCGGCAGGGATTCATTTGATGCTTGCCACCCAGCGTCCATCGGTCGATGTTATCACGGGTTTGATTAAAGCCAATATCCCAGTGCGTGCAGCGTTACGAGTGAACTCAAAAGTGGATTCGCGAACGATTCTAGACAGTGGCGGTGCCGAAGACATGCTTGGTAATGGCGATATGCTATTTTTAGGACCTGGGCAAATTGAGCCAGACCGTGTGCATGGTGCATATGTCAGCGATGAAGAGGTCAACCGCGTCTGTGATGCATGGCGTGAACGCGGTGCGCCTGATTATATCGATAATATGGCAGGCAACTTTGAACTGTCTAGTCCTAGTGGCGGTGGTAGTACGGCGAATGCTTCTGGTGAGGACGATGACCTTTATAACGATGCTGTGGCGTTTATTATGGAGACGCGAAAAGTCTCTGCCTCTAGTATTCAGCGCAAGTTTAGCATCGGTTATAACCGTGCTGCTCGTATCGTTGACTCAATGGAAGAGGCTGGCTTGGTCAGTTCGATGGGTAAAAGTGGTAAGCGTGAGTTATTGATGTAGCATTTAGATTATATTAAACAATAAAAAAGACGAGTCACGAGAGTGGTTCGTCTTTTTTAATTATCAGGTCTGACATTGAAAATCACATAGTGAACGTTAAAATATTTCATTGAAACTTAAAGGTTACTCCTGTATAAAATAGTGAACATTAGTTTTTTATAGCCAAATTGAGTGTGTCGTCATGGAGGACGCTGATAGTGCATATGCGAAGTATAAAAGGTATTAAGAATATAACGAGATTCTATGAAAAGTATAGACTTGGTGTTTTTAGTATAATTTTACTAGTCGTATTAGTGTTTAACATAGGGTTTTTGCCCTATTGGCTTTATGGTTTAGGACACAAATATATCGTTAGTCTGACTCCGATAAACACTCTATTCGGTGTCGTTATATTAGGCTTAATTCCTACGCTTATCGCTAGCGTAATTTTCGGTATCTATTTCTCTAAAAGGTATGATGAAAAATTAATGGCTAAATATTTATATTTTTTAGAAGATATTGCTTCGGGTGTTTATAGTGTTATTTTATTTTTATTAGCTGCGATCATATTAATTGATATGTTGAGCGTACCATTTTCAGATGCTTTTTATATTAGTATTTTTATTATGGGTTTAGGTCTTACGTTTTTTGAATCTTATTATAAATACTATTATAAATAACTGAGTATGTCATTTATGAGTACATATGTATCGGAGTAGAACAATGGAAAATAAAATACATCTTGATAGTATTGCTAATAAGAAAATTGAATTTACTGGTTACCGACTTATCATCCTTAGTTTTACTGTCATATTAGCTGTTTTTTTAATGTTCGCTCTTCTTGTCTTTCCAGTTTTTAGTATATTAACTCTACTGTGGAGTATCATTGACTACTTTGCACTTTCATTAGAAAAGATAAAGGTTCTTTTATTAATACTGTTAGTTGTATTCTTCTATGGTTGCTGGTTTTATTTTAAAAGCAAGAATGAGCAAATAAGTGAAAAAACAAAAAGTACCGAAGCCGTGTTATTTCTTGGTCTGCTGATGACTAGTTTTTTGGTAGTCACCTTTGGTTATCTAAATATGTACATTATTGATTATAAGCTTAATGATGTGACTTCTTATTGTATATTTTATGCTAATTTACATATCTATTTTAAGTTGAAATCATAATAATTCTATATTTTCTTTAATTACCAAGAAGTAGTAGATTTCCACTGGCTACCTGTATTGTTTACGCGATACAATCAAGTAATCCATCCAGCAAGGACGCTACTATGTTTAAAGAATACACCCAATACGATGCCCTAGGTTTAGCCAAGCTTGTCAATTTAGGTGAGGTCAGTGCCAAAGAGCTATTAGACGCTGCGACTCATCAAGCCAATACACTCAATCCTAAGTTAAACGCGATTATTCATCGTTTTGATGAGCGTGCTTATAATGCCGCGCAAGCAGAATTGCCAGCAGGTGCATTTAATGGTGTGCCGTACTTACTCAAAGACCTATCATTTTATTTTGCTGACGAACCCATCACGATGGGCAGTCGTAGCGTGAATGTCGTGCCAGAAAACGACAGCGAAATCGTTAAACGTATGAAAGCGACGGGTGTCAATACCTTTGGTAAGACCAATACGCCAGAGTTTGGTTTAATCATCACCACTGAACCCAAAGCGCACGGTGCCACCCACAATCCATTCAAAAAGGGCTATAGCTCTGGTGGCTCATCGGGTGGTAGCGCGGCGGCGGTGGCGAGCGGTATCGTACCGATGGCAGGTGCTGGCGATGGTGGCGGCTCAATACGTTTTCCGGCAGCATGGTGCGGAGCGTTTGGATTCAAACCCAGTCGTGGACGTAACCCAATGGGCCCGTCATTCGGGGAAGGTTGGGAAGGCGCGGTCGCTGATCATGTGATTACTCGTAGCGTACGTGACAGTGCCGCTATGCTCGACGCTACCAGTGGCGCTGAGATTGGCGCGCCTTATGTGATTGCGCCACCTGATGGGACATTTTTACAAGCAGCGATGCGCGCCCCTCGGCAATTAACGATAGCTTTGCACCAGCAGCCACTAGTCGCCAATACCGTAATAGACAAAGAAGTTTTGAACGTTCTGGAGCAGACGGCAAAGCAATTAGAAGCTATGGGACATCGAGTGGTACCCGCCGAGCCAAATATTAATATCGAGCAATTTTGGCATGATTTTTTAGTGGTGGTTTGTACCCATACCGCCTTTACCATTGATAATATTGAACGCACATTTGGCTCGGAACATATAAAGAATCTAGAGCCGCAAACCTATAACATGGCGATGTTGGGACGCTCGCTCTCTGCCGTTGACTTGGCGCATGCTAAGCAGGGCTGGCATGACAGTCAATATCAAACGGGTCTATTACTCGACATCTACGATATGATTCTGTGTCCGACCGTACCGACGCCTGCGGTTAAACACGGTGTGCTACCACCAAGCCGTATGGATGAGATGCTCATGCGTAGCGCAGGCTTACTCAACAAAGGCATCGATATGGGTAAATATGCCTTTAGCTCAGGGATGATTGAAAAACTTAGTCAGGCTGTACTGGGCAAAATGGCCTTTACTTTGCTGGGCAACGTCACTGGACTGCCTGCCATGTCGTTGCCAGTAGGTATGAGCAAAAAGGGTTTGCCGATTGGGATGCAGCTGATTGGGCGTATGAATGATGAGACGACGCTATTTAGTATTGCTGGCGAAATGGAGCGTGCGGGACTATTTACCAAAGCTGCTTTTGAAAAGTAATTGTATTTTTGCCATCGCTATGGCTTGAAAGTTGCTTAATCAAAGCGAAAGATATCCATTCCTAAGCTGTGGTGCGCCATACTTTGATGCACCACCGAGACGCGTTGACCCGCTCCTAGGGCAAAAAATAGTGGTAATAGGTGCTCATCGCTCGGATGTATGCTTCGATAATTAGGATATTGCTGCCAGTCTAATGCTGCTGGGATGTCTGTTTTGAGCTGCTGGAGTAACCATAGCTTAAAGTCTTGTGCCGTCTCATCTATGCTATCAGCTTGCCAGCGTAGGGCTTGCAGATTATGAGTGATATTGCCTGAACCAATGACGAGGATTTGCTCACGACGCAGCTGCGCCAGTTGCGCGCCTAGCTGATAACAGGCAACACTGTCATAGTGCCGTGGCAATGATATCTGGACGACAGGCACATCGGCCAGCGGATAGAGGTGTATAAGCGGTGCCCAAACGCCATGATCGCAGACGCGCATCGGATTGACGCTACAGGCGATACCACGTGCCGTTAACTGCTGCGCTAACGATTCAGCGAGCGCTGGGTGACCAGCAGCAGGGTATTGTAGCTCGTATAGCTCAGGCGCAAAGCCCGAAAAGTCATGCCATGTCTTTGGTCTTGGGTTACTACTGATTTCCAACTTTGCCGACTGCCAATGCGCCGACATAATGACGACGGCACGTGGCTTAGGTAAGTTTTGCCCGATACGAGCCAAGGCGCTGGTTGTGGCCGATTGCTCAATCGCCAGCGTTGGAGCACCATGCGAGATAAATACCGCTGGTAGTTTGGCTAAATTGGGCGCAGTTGACTGCCCAGCTTGGGCATTTGCCAAAGCTGCTGTGGTCGTAATGGGCTTATGCAGCTCTTGGTGATGTGACTCACGTTGCTGATGCGCATAAGGGGCGTTCGATGTCGCTCGTTTTGGGTATTTCATGTTCCGTTTATTAGGGCGCGCGCCCATTTTTCAATCGCTTTGATGAGGTATCTTTTTTAAGCAAACCGTTATCCATTAATATAGCATTCATGCTATTTTTAATGGCTATAATTTTCAGTAGCTAAGATTTTTGATATTAAAGCTTTCAATTGCTTAAGTTTTCAATTGTTAAGGTTTTTAGTTGCCACGATGATAAGGGTGGTTGTGATTGATGCTCATCGCCCGATATAGTTGCTCCATCAACACCACCCGTACTAATGGGTGCGGCAAGGTCAGCGCGGATAACGACCATTTCACATCAGCTTTTGCCAATACGTCCGGCGATACGCCATCAGCGCCACCTATGACTAGGGCGATATCATCGCCTTGCTGCATGGCACCGGCCAATTTATCGGCCAATCCTTCTGTCGAGAGCATCTTTCCTTTGACATCCAATACCCATAACTGCTCACGTCCCGCTGCATTATGAGCGGCTAATATCGCCTGACCTTCTTGCTCGCGGTACTGGGCGAGATTGGCATTCGAAGGGTTTTTGGCACGTTTGGCGGCGGCAAGCTCAACAATTTCTGTGCTGAGCATTGGCTGGATACGTTTAAAATATTCATCAAAACCCGTCTGCACCCAGCTCGGCATCTTGTTACCAACCGTCAAAATTCTTACTTTCATAATACATACCATGTCAATAATTGAGAAAATGTAACAAAAAATTTTTAAGGTTAAGTTGCCGTAACAAACAACCCTTTTACAAAGCTTTTTTATGCTTTACTAGCATTCGACAAACAGTTGTTCTTTACTTCATTGTTATCTTGAGAAGTAAGGAGTTATTGTATAATGTCTTTATGCTATTTTTTTAATGCATCATAAGTTCAATTGAAAATTTTTTTAACGAAAGGAGTCGTTTATGAATCGTACTATATCGAGTTTACTTACCTTTACCGCTGGTGCTCTGCTATCTACCTCTGTTTTTGCTGCCTCTTTAAATGGCTCGCAATGGCAAACCATTGATGACAAAACGGGTGAAAAAAAGGCCATCATTCAGCTGAGTGAGAGCAATGGCAAGGTGTCAGGAAAAATAATCAAAGTACTCAACAAAGAAAATGCTAAAGCCGTTTGTACTAAGTGCCCTGGCAGCCTTAAAAATCAACCTGTTGAAGGTTTGCAAATTTTATCAGGCCTAAAAGCCGATGGTAATAATAAATGGAGCGATGGCAAGTTAGTAGATCCTGAATCTGGCAAAACGTATTCTGGCAAACTTACGTTAAGTGACAACGGTCAAAGTCTAGACCTTCGAGGCTATGTTGGCTCGCCACTCTTCGGTCGTTCGCAAACATGGAAACGCATCAAATAAAGGTTGGGCTATCGATCAGCTAGACCATTTAGCAAGACTGTCATTCAGAAAGCTGTAATTTCAGAAAGCTGTAATTTCAGAAAGCTGTAATTTCAGAAAGCTGTAATTTCAGAAAGCTGTAATTTCAGAAATAGTCTCGTTGAGTATGAATTTAACAACAAAGGATAGCCGATCAAATTGGCTATCCTTTTTTATATCTGTATTACTAACGACATCACATAAGTGGCGCAATGGTTTGTGAGACTTTGTCTTCTGTATTTTGGATATCAGCGCTATCGCTTGGTCTAGGAATAATCGTCAGCTTAGCGTCAGATTCAAAAACGATCGCCTCTACATCATCAAAACTATTAATGCCTTCAGAACGCATGGCACACTCGATTTCTTGACGGGTCAGGCGTTCAGCATTCATGGCATCTGGCAAAAACTGCCCTTGATAAAAAACAATGCGCGGTTCTGACAAAATAAAACTGCTAAATTGCGGTGAGATAGAAGCATATTTGGTGACCAAAAACTGTAATAGGTATAGAACCAAAATAGAAGCCATGCCTTCGATAAGGGGGATTTCTTTGAGCAATATGGTACTGGCACCCAATGAGCCAATCATCACGGTGACGACCCAATCAAAGTTATTGAGCTGAGAAGTGGAGCGCTTACCAGAGATTTTGGTGGTCAGCACGATTAGGATGTACACCATCACAGTGGTCAAAACGATGCGTCCAAGCTTGTCTATGTTGTCAAAAAATAGCATGTCCATAGTGTCAACTCCTATCAATAATACAAAGTAGTTCAATGTTAAAGGCTAGGGCGTGTCTTCAATCTGAAGGTTACGCTAGCTAAAACTAGCGTAACGGAATTCACACCCTAATAGTGAAAAAACTTTGTAGTACGTTGTAGAGAGTCAGGCGTGTTCAAATTCAAAGGGTTTTGCGTTTGGGATCAAGCAGACGATTCAGCGCCCAAATACTGATACGCGCACTGATAAAAGTCAGTACCAGTATCATGACTAAAGCAGAAACTAGCGGTAGAGGTTGCTGCATAGCCATCTCGACCAAGACTTCACGGTTCACCACATCGAATAAAAAGAACCATATGCCTAAGAAATAAATAGCAGTCAATAACCAGACCACCGCAACCCCGCTTAACGTCAAGCGATTGATTTCACTTTTATTCAGGGCGCGCTGTTGATGCTTAATAAATTTACTGACCGCAATATAAGCGCCAATAATGATAGAAAGTACGGTGACCAATTGCGAATTTAGGGCAAGTTTGGTCTGAATCATCATAAATATCGCGCTGGCAAGAATATAGCCTACCGTAAAAAAACCAACATACTGTGTCAGTTTAGGCGGTGCTAATTTGCTATTTTGCGGCGACCCATTATGTGCTGATTGAGTAGTAGACTTGCTGAGTGGCGTGGTCTTACGTGACATAAGCTGACCTTTATAAAGGTAAAACACTGACTATCGATAACAGTGCAAAATAAGGCAATAAAAATGTTTGATAAAGCCGTGCGATAAATCAAAAGAGAAAGTTGAGTGCTATTTGTTAGAGCTGTTCGTCTATATTACTTGATAAAGACCAATCATTGCTGAGCGGTCCAGTCGAGCACGACATCCAATACGGGTCTGGCGGTAGTTGCATTTAACGCCTGTTCGGTATTGATAAGGCCAACGACGACATAATCCTGCCCAGACAAGCCTTTGACATATCCTGCCATCGATGTGACGTTATTTAAAGTGCCAGTTTTTATCCACGCGCGACCGATAGCGTCTGACTCAGGCAAGCGCTCGCCATGAGCGGCAATGGTGCCACTGACCCCAGCGACGCCTAACGAATTGACATAAGCATCGAAACTAGGATGGCTATAAGCATAGGTTAACAACTCGCTTAAATTAGCGGCCGTGATGGTACAGTCGCGGCAGAGTCCTGAGCCATTGGTCAGATAGGGTGGCGGGGTGTTCAGATGACTCTCCCACCACTGATTTATCGTTTGTAATGCTGCAGGATAGTCTGTAGCAGCAGGTTTGCCAAACTGATATAAGCTGCTTGTCTGCTTGCTCATGGTTTTATTATCTACGGCTTCAACGCTACTTGCTTTGGTTGTACTGTTAACCATAGCAGATTGATTATAAGCGCCAATCGATAGTACAACTTGCTCGGTCATGACATTGTTAGAAAAATGATTAATATCATAAATCTGCTGGGTTAAAGTTAAAGACGGATAACTGACCAGCGGCAAAGGTGACATCGATAACGCTGCCAAACCCTGTGTCGATTTGCTGTTTTTTGTGGCCCGATACGGCGTTTCTTGTGAGATGACCTTGCCACTTAGAGTGTTGCCTAGTGCTTGCCATTTGGCCGCGATAACGCGTGCCGCAAAGTTTTTGGCATCTGGATAAGCAACATAAAAAACATGCTCGCCGCAGCTGTCCGGCAGGTTGTTATTTAACGTCAGCTGATTTGGTTGCCACTGCGGTGCTAGGCTATAACGGGCTTGACCACAGGAGGCCGTGCGCGTACTGATCGTAGTTGGCAGCTGATAATCAGCCAATTTTGGTGTGTAGTCGAGGCTTGCTTGCCCATTATCTAATGGATAACTTTTGATACCTATCGTACTAAAATTCACCAAAAACCCATCAGGACTGGCGTTATAAGGCCGTAGAGGCGCATTATCAAATGCTGCCGGATCCTTACTCACATGATCGAAGACCGCGCTATCGATAATGATATTACCATCGATATGGCGAATACCCGCTGCTTGTACGCGATAGAGTAGTTGTTGTAAGCGCTCATGGGTCATCTTTGGGTCGCCACTTCCTTGAATGATTAAGTCCCCATACAAACGGTCGCCGATGATGATTCCGCTATGATACACGCGTGTATGCCAGACAAAGTCAGCACCAAGTGTGTCCAAGGCAATAAAACTGGGAACGAGCTTCATCGTACTGGCAGGTGTGCGAGGGATGTCGGCTTGATGATTGATCAACGGTGAAAATGAAATCTTGATAGAGGTATTTTTTGTAGGCGTAGCATTTGTAGGCGCAGCGTTTATGGCAACGTCGCTACCTTCATTGCTACTGCCATTATTGGCAGATGTTGAGGTATCATCCGGCAGTATCGATGGCGTATTCTTTAAACTTTGATAAGTATAAGGATCATCGGTATAAGCGTGTAGCTGTTGCTCATGTTTTTGGATTGTCTGTTTCTCGATCGTTAGCAATGGACTCTGATAGACGGGTGTGTTTTGCTTGTTAATATGATCATCACTATGCTTGTCACTATTAGTGATTTCGCTGCTATTAACAATCTGAATAGGCGCGGGTAAGCGACTGGCATTTTTGTCACCCACTGGGGTGATCACAATACTGATATCTGCTGCGGTTAAATCGGCTCGCCCTAGCGCGGCTTGAATGGCTGCTGGTAGAGCCGCTTGTGCATAGAGCGGCGATGCCATAATAGCTGCCAACAAGGCCAGCGTTGATAAGCGTTTGCCAGACGGCATAAACAGTCTCAGATATTTCGCAAGCGATTGATGTTTGGTGGTAATAGCAGGGTCATTAGAGGGTTTAGAAGTGAGTAGCATGAGCAGTCTGTCATCAGGTAAAAAATCAGACTATGGTAACATGAGTTGCTGTTTTCGCGTAGCTGTAGCGAGCCCCTCTCAACATCAACACGCTCTAACGTACATGTAAAAATGCCATTGCTGTCATGATAGCATCGTTATACGCATCGTGGCTTCCCAATTTGGGAATCTGATAATGCGCTAAGATATTGCCCAGCTGTTGTGACTGAGTGGGGATACCCTGCGTGCGATCGCCCATACGCCGACTGTATAAATGCCGCACATCAATGACTTCGTTCGGTAATGTCGTGCCCATATAGCGTTTCACCAAGGGATTCAAAAACCCCGTATCTATTTGTGGGCAGAACCCCACTATCGGTCGATTATCAATAAATGGCAGCAATAATGCTAGCATCTCATCATAGCTCATGCCATGCTCAACATCAGCGGTACGCAGACCATGAATCACGATGGTATCGCGGTCAGGCATCACTGGCGGTCTGCAAACCAAATGCATGCCATTACCGGTATCGATGGTATTACCATTGATATGAATCGCTGCTATAGAGAGTAGATGATGTTTTTTTGGATTGAGGCCAGTCATTTCACAATCAATCGCCACCCATTGCTCAGGTGCTGATTGGGTAAACATCGTTGCTAGCTCTGGACGCTGTAGCTGCTTCTTTTGCCACGCGCATGATAACTGTCTAAACCAACCCATATTAGTCGATCGTCCATTCAAGAGATTTCTAGTTGATAGTGCTGTCTGAGCTGCGCCTTAAAGCTTTTAACCACCGCCAGACACTCTTTTAATAGATCGCGCTCGAGCGCTGATAACGTCGTCGGATTGACCTGCCGTGCATGTTTGTCATCGGTAGAGAGCGCCACGGATAAACGCTGCGCCATAAAAAACTCTAACGCCTCTAATAAAGTGTCGGCACGTTCTTGGGTTAAGGCATGACTGCTTACCAAGGCCTTTAGACGACCTTTAGTGCTAGGCACGTGTAAGACATCATTCTCTAATGCCAAAGTGCGAATACCATGAACCAGCGGAAAGATACCGGCTTTTTTTAAGTCAATATCTTGTGCATTGGGCTTACCGCCTAGCAGGGGCACGAACTTTTGCCACCACTGATTGACATCACCAAACTGTAAGGCGGCACGGGCGAACTGACGGACGAACATTGGATCAGATTGCCTATGCGCTGTTTTTAGATGGTCGCGTATTTCAGTGAGTAGCGACTCATCGCCGCAGACATATTCGCCGTCCAGTATGGCGGACAAATAAACACTGTGCATCGGATCGCTGTTTTTAAACCACAAACTGAGGTTTGCTTTGAACTGTTTTAACGGCTGGCGCCACATCGGATTGGTCATCATGATATTGCCATCACATAACGGATAACCAAGGTTTGCCAAGTGATTGTTAAAGGTATCAGCGAACTGCGCCAAGTCAGGATGGGTAAAGCCATCACGGATAATTAAGGCATTATCTTGGTCAGTACGCATGATTTGCTCGCCGCGACCCTCTGAGCCCATGACGATTAAGCAAGTATTTTCCACAATGTCTTCAGGAACGATAAGACACCAGAGTTTGGTGAAAACTTGGGCATTGAGCGTCTGTACCATGCGGCTAA
This sequence comes from Psychrobacter sp. Sarcosine-3u-12, assembly GCF_002836005.1. Classification (NCBI taxonomy): domain Bacteria; kingdom Pseudomonadati; phylum Pseudomonadota; class Gammaproteobacteria; order Moraxellales; family Moraxellaceae; genus Psychrobacter; species Psychrobacter sp. Sarcosine-3u-12. The sequence goes on along the minus strand of NZ_PJBY01000072.1, from coordinate 27,849 downwards.
TATTGCCAATTTTGACACCGTTTTGATGTTGCGCGCGTATATAGCGACCGATGAGCTCGACTGCCGTATCTAGGCTCGGCAAGTCTTTTGCTTGCCCGATTTGAATACTAATGAGCTGCGAATGATGCCCAATATGGGCGAGCATATCGCTTTGTCCCAGTACGCCTGCGACGTCTCCATTGCTGTCAATCACAGGGAGCCTATGAATACGGTAGCGGGTCATGGTCAATAGCGCATCGCCAATCTCGTCATCAGCCCTAATGGTACGCAGATTGAAGTTGGCATAACGCTGGCAAAGGGTAGTGGCAGGGTCTTGCTGTTCGCTCACGGCACGGCAAATATCGCTATCGGTCAAGATGCCGAGCAGATGACCGGTGCCATGTGATGTTTCTTTTATATTTTCTAAATGATTTAAGGGTCTTATCAGTACATGTTTTAGCCCCGCTTTGGTCATAGTATGAGCGGCTTCGTATAAGCTATTATTGGCATCGACAATGTGTACCGGCAATAGATTGACATCAATCACTGGCTGCAGCATGATTTGCTGTACTTCTTGCTGATCATTATAGCTATCAATATCTAAGCCTTGACTACTACGACGCTGTTGTAAGGCTTTTAACCGTTCAGGCAATTTGTCTGACAATAACTGGCGTACCAAATGGTTTTGCGCACTGATTTTGTCCACGGCCGTACCATCAACTTGTAGCAGTAGAGTGTCTTCAGCCGCACGGAACTGGTAGGGTGAGGGGTTGGTAGTATTTATGTCTGAGTCTGCTACCGATGTTTTCTCTGTTAGCGATTTGGGCAGACGCCGACTATCGAACCAGTCGTTGCTATTCAAGTGGTCAGAGTGATTGCTACCCAAGTAGGAAGCGACAAACTCACCATCAAGCAGTTGCTCAATTTGCCCTTTGATGACCACATAAAGATACTGCATGTCTTCAGTAGCCAAGCTTTCATTTTTGGCAAGATAGCGAATTTGGGTGTGCTTTCTGATGCTTTGCCGTTCAGGTAAACGAAAAACATCAAACGGTGGCTGGGTAAAATCAAGATGGGGCATGGCATCATCCTTGATGGCATATTCAATAGTAGACGCTTTACTATAGCACTATTAAAGCAAAAAACCTCCAATAACCATATTATTGTTGTGGTTATTGGAGGTTGCTATGTAGAGGTGGATATATTTTTTAGAACTTACTGCTTTAAGGACTACTGCCGTTAAAGGTGAATGCTGTTAAAGCGACTGTTATGCGCCAAGCAACTGACGAATACGACTGATGGCCTCACGGCTCTCTTCGACACTGGCAACCAGTGCAATACGCACATAACCTTGACCGGGGTTGTTGCCATTGACCTCACGTGACAAATAGCGCCCAGCTAAGGCGTGGATATTGGTCTGCTCGTACAAGGCTTTCACAAATGCCTCGTCATCGCCCGCGAACTGCTCGGGGACTTTGACCCAAAAGTAAAATCCCGCTTCTGGCATGCGCAGTGCTAACAGTTCACCGAGCTCGGCCATCCATAGGGCGAATTTTTCTTGGTACAGCGCGCGGTTGTGCTCGACATGTTTCTCATCTTGCCACGCTGCGATAGACGCCAGCTGATGAGGGATGGGCATCGCGCAGCCCTGATAGGTGCGATATTGCAAATAAGCATGCAAAATCTCTGCATCACCAGCGACGAAGCCCGAACGCAGACCGGGTAAGTTGGAGCGTTTTGATAATGAATGAAACACCACACAGTTTTTAAAGTTATGACGACCCAAGGCTGCACAAGCTTGCAGGAGTCCAATCGGCGCGGTATCAAAATATAGCTCGCTATAACATTCGTCACTGGCAATGATAAAGTCATATTGGTCTGACAGGCGAATGAGATACTCCCAATCATCCATCGTCATGACCGAACCTGTTGGATTGTTCGGACTACACACGAATAACAGCTGTGTTTGCATCCATACTTCTTTCGGTACAGCGCGATAATTGCCTTTAAAATCATTGTCTAGCGTGCAAGGCACAAAGTAAGGCGTTGCTTGCGCCAGTATCGCAGCACCTTCGTATATCTGATAAAACGGATTGGGCATGACCACAGTAGGCGATAAGCCAGTCGATGAGCTAGGCGATTGTTGGTTTTCTATGCTATCTGTTGTCTTAGCCTTATGATCAACAACCGCTTGCACAAAACTAAAAATCGCCTCACGCGTGCCCATGACGGGCAATACTTGCGTTTTGGCATCGACGTGATTTAAAAAAAAGCGCCTCTCAAGCCAGTGAGCAATGGTTTGGCGTAGCTCAAAGAGGCCATTAGTGTTTGGATAACGGCTCATTTTGTCCAAGTTTTCACGTAGGACGTCCAGCACAAATTCAGGTGGCTCATGTTTCGGCTCACCAATACCGAGCTTGATTTCACTGTGGTTATGGGCTGGCGTACTATTAGCAAGTAAAGTTGCCATCTTAGCGAAGGGATAAGGATGCAGAGCGTTCAAGTTGTGATTCATAAGTAGGGTAACTATAATAGACAATTAATAATAAAGTTATAAAGAAAATTTACATTCGAGCAGTGTAGCACTTCCCTTATTTTTTGTCTTTTTCTTATCGCTGCTAATTTATCGTCTCTTAAATAAATGCTAATTAGAAATTATTCATTGATTGAAGCGACAGGCAAACCTAAGAAGATTGCAGGCATTATCGTAAGTTTGGTGCTTTATAGCTGCTTGGTGCTTTACAGCTGATAGCATCTGTAAAAACTTGACTAGCAAGGAAGGCGAATGCCAGTACTACATTTAGTACACTAAGTGAGCTTGATACCGCTAATCACATTTTTGGGATTGGCATGATAATAATATAAAAGTAACTGTCAGTGTTAACGACAGATTATGCTGAGGATAATTTGATATGGCTAGTGTCTCAAAGACTGATGATCTCAATGCCAAAGATATCAATAACAAAAACTTTGATAATAGTACGCCGCGCGCAGAGTTGTATAGGCAATTAAAGCAGCGTGAGCATCATTGGTGGCAGGCGCGTCAGCATCTGATTCGCCTAAAAGAGCGCCAGATGTTTTGGTTCGGTGAGAACAGCTTTATGATGTGGCTGCTATGGCAACTGGTCAGCTATGTGGTCGTAGCGATGGTACTGATGTCGCTCAGCAAGCTATTAAATATCTCGCTGCCGCTATGGCAGTATGTGGCTTTATTTGTGCTACAAACGCTGATTTTTATCGTTATGTTGGCTTTTAAAGGTCGATTGGCCAATAATCTACAACGCCAAATCAATAAACAAGAGCTACAGCGCGAAGAGGCGCTGAATGAGATGACTATCTTAGCCGCTGACAGTCTGTATCTCGATGTGCATGCAAAAGCACCTATCTCTTTAAAAGCACTCTATGAGTATTACGATGCCCAGTTTCATCTCTCAAGCTTGCAATGCTTGCTTAAAAAGGAGGTTGATGCGGGACGATTACTCTTGGGTGAGCAGCAGCTAGAGGCAAATATATTGCCACCAGATTTGGCTGATGATGAGCTCAACGAGCATGCTAGCGAGATGATATATAAAAGCATCATATAATCAATTCTATAGTTGAATCACTATCAAACCAATACCGTGCTGCTGGGATAAATTTTGCGCAGCCTCTGTCAGCGTAGAAACAGCACGCAAGTAAAATTTGCACCAGTAACACTGATAACATTAGCGTATCGATTTTATGTCGAATTGACTATATATAAATTCGCTACATCGTTATCCTCGCTAAGCATGCTAATGCATCGCTTGCACTCGGTTTCCTTGTATCAAAGTTACTTGAATTCAATTATACAAAATTAAAAATGGATTAATGACTTGGTGCTAAAAAGTCTAAACTTATCCAGCACCAATCCACTTTTCACCTTAAAAATTTTTTCACCTCAGAACTTCAATCCCAATCAATCAACGACACTTGTCCAATTCATGGATCGTTCATATTTTTAACTCTCTATACCATCTTAATCTTCAGTACCGTTTAACTTTCAACATTGTCGCTACGTAAGCTAAGACTCGTTATCAGTGCCGTTTTTAAGGTTTCGAGCTTATCGGCTGATAAGGGTTCGTCATTTCGGTCACTTATATAAAACATATCCTCTGCACGTTCGCCCAAAGTGGTAATACGGGCTGCATGCACCTCAATTTGTTGCTGCAAAAATATCTGACCGACTCGTGCTAATAGTCCTGGCTGATCGAGGGTTTCTAAGCTCATAATGTGCTGATCTGAAGCTTCATTAAACTCAAAATTAATCGTCGTCGCCACTTCAAAGTGCTTGAGCTGGCGCGGGATACGTTTGTGCGTCAATTTTGGCACTGTCGGGTTTTTGAAGGCATCGATCAGTCGCTGTTTAAGCTCTTGTTGGCTGTCTTCATCAACCAGTAGCGTGCCACTACGATCCAGCAGCACATAGGAATCCAAGGCAAAGTCACGGGTGGCAGTAATGATTCTTGCATCCAATACGTCTAGATTCATCTGATCAAAGACTGCCATGGTAACTGCAAACAAGTTGACCTGATCTTGGGTATAAACGAAGACTTGCACTGCATCTAGCGCCAGCTCACGATGTTCACGTAACACGACTAATGGCGGGCTATTGGCATCAGAGGCACGACCAATGGGTGGATGGTCCAAGATGGCTTCGGTATGCCATAAAATATCTTCAGCAATCTCGCGCAAAAAGTATTCATCGCCCAAATCATCCCACAATCTAAGTACCTCATCGCGGTTCATATGTTGATTATCGACATTGTCTAACATGACCAATGCTTGCTTACGCGTGGCACTAATCATGTCTTGGCGATTGGTCGGTGCATCGATATCAGCACGCAAAATACGGCGCGTTTGCGAGTATAACTGTTTCATAAGGGTCGCCCGCCAGCTGTTCCATAACTGTGGATTGGTGGCATTCATATCGGCGACGGTCAGCACGTACAGATGATTGAGATGGGTGACGTTGCCTACTAAATCTGCAAAGAGTGTCACGACTTCTGGGTCTGAGATGTCTTTTTTCTGCGCAGTCATCGACATTAATAAGTGATAGCGGGTCAGCCAACCAACCAAATTGGCATCAGCGACACTCATGCCGTGTGCCAAGCAAAATTCAATCGATTCAGTCTCACCAAGCAAGCTATGATTGCCGCCGCGGCCTTTGGCAATGTCATGGAACATCGCTGCCAATACCAAAATCTCTTTGCGCTCAATACGCTGAAAGATAGCGCTGACCAGCGGGAAGTCTTCATAAAAACGCGAATCGGTGAAGCGGTGCAAGATACGAATTAAAAATAAGGTATGCGCATCAACGGTATAACGATGAAATAAATCGTATTGCATCAGGCCGGTGACTTGAGAAAAAGCAGGAATATAATTGCCCAAAACCCCATAACGATTCATGGTGCGCAGGCGATGAAACAAGTAATTCTGTTCTTTTAGATTGCCCAAAAACAGCGCTTGGTGGTTAGGGTTGTCACGGTAAGTCTGATCGATGCCACGCGCGGCGATTTTTAGCGCTCGCAAGGTATGGGTACGGACGTTTTTGATGCCATATTGACCCATGAGTAAAAACATCTCTAAAATCGACTCAGGATGTTGGGCAAAAACGCGATGATGCGCCATGGCAATTTGTTCGCCGACTTGGTTAAAGCGCGCGTTTATGGGTTGCTTTTTTGGGCGCTCATCATCAGGCAGTTGCGGCTCGATGATGGTCTCATAATAGTGATTGGTCAGCATCTCAGACAGCGTCGATATCTGCATGGCACAGCGATAGTAATCGCGCATAAAACGCTCAACGGCGGCGTTAGGCTGATCGTCTGGCTGCGCTTCATAACCCATCAGTTGGGCGATATCACGCTGATAATCAAAAAGCAGCTTGTTTTCATTGCGCCCAGTCAATTCATGCAAATGATGACGTATTTGCCATAGATAGCCTTCGGCAAAGCTCAGCTCGTCAAACTCTTTTTCGGTCAAGAAGTTCTGCTGCACCAAGTCATAGAGCTTGCTCACTCGAAAGTAGCGCTTGGTCACCCAGCCGATGATATGAATATCACGTAGACCACCGGGGGCCGTTTTAATATTAGGCTCAAGGTTATATTCTGTGGCATTGTGCTGCAAATACCGCGCTTTGGCCTCTGCAATCTTTACCTCAAAAAATGCACGCGGCGACCACTGTTTGTTGACGATCTGAATAGGCACGTCTTGCAAAGCCTCATTACCAATGAGCAACCTTGCTTCGAGTAGTGCACTGGCAATGGTATGGTCAAGCGCTGCTTCCACGCCATCACTGACACTACGCACGGATAAGGCAGGCTCAAGTCCGATATCCCACAGTAACGCCACCAAGTTATCAATCTTGCTACTGGCATCAGGACCAATCTCATTGGGAGCCAATAATAGAATATCGATATCGGAATATAGGGACAGCTCGCCGCGCCCATAACCACCAGTGGCGAATAACGCCAAATCGGTCTTATCCAGCTCAAACCATTTAAACAGGGCGATAAGTAGACTGTCTATAGCACAGGCGCGTGCCGCCACCAGTTGACGAATATTGATACCACGCTCAAGCGCGCGGCTGATATCTTCATTTATTTGGGTTAACCATTCAGGAATGCCGAGTAGGCTTTTTTCCGCCGGCAACAGTGATGCCGTAGGTGAGGAAAAGGAAGGCAGCGGCGTCAGATCGATCGAGGCGGCATCACAAGTAAACATGAGTGTTATCCCGTTAACAATTTAAAAAGGTGGATCATTGAAGCCAATAACTTCTTGGAGTTATAAAACTGAAAAATCGATAAGCACAATACGACGGTATCGTTGTCGATTGAGTTAAGAACATGCTCTAATAATAGCGCAAAAAAAAGACCGCCTAGGCGATCTTTTTTTGTACTACTGAGTTAAAAAGCTTAAGTCTTCTTCGGGGCGCGTTGTAAACACCTCACAGCCGTTATCAGTCACGACCATGGTATGCTCCCATTGCGCCGACAGCTTGCGATCTTTGGTAATCGCTGTCCATTCGTCTGGCAAGATTTTGGTCTGCCACGTACCTTGGTTAATCATCGGCTCAATGGTAAAGGTCATGCCCGTTTTTAACTCAAAACCTGTGCCTTTTTTGCCGTAGTGCATGACTTGTGGCTCATGGTGGAATTCATCACTGATGCCATGACCGCAAAACTCACGGACGATACTAAAGCGCTCAGGCTCGACCACTGCTTGAATCGCTGCACCAACGTCGCCGAGACGCGCGCCGTTTTTGACCACACTCATGCCAGCATATAGCGCGTCTTGTGCGACTTTGCAGATACGCTGCGCCATGATAGAGCCGTTACCGACGATCCACATTTTTGAGGTGTCGCCGTAGTAGCCGTCTTTGATCACGGTCACATCAATATTGATGATATCACCATCTTTGAGTAGCTTGCTTTCGGTTGGGATGCCGTGACAGACCACGTGGTTTACTGAGGTACAAATCGATTTTGGAAAACCGTTGTAATTCAGCGGAGCAGGGATGGCTTTTTGCACATTAACGATATAGTCATGAGCGATTTGGTTGAGGGCTTCGGTACTGACGCCAACTTTGACATGCTCATCGAGCATGACAAGGACGTCGCTGGCAAGTTTGCCGGCCACACGCATTTTTTCTATGGCTTCTGGGGACTGGATAAGGGATTTTTTAGTCATCATTGTGGTACTTATAGTTATGGGTTTTATGTGGTCAATTATAGCATAAATCGACAACATGCTGTTTGAATGCAAGTCATTGACTATTTCAATCATAGTGATATTAAACGACTTTATATGCACATATATGACTATATAGTCATCAATATAGGACTATTAGCATAAAAATTCCATTGAATATTGCAAAACCGACTCTAGGTGCTCTGAGCACAGGTCTTCTGTTAATGACGATGCAAACTACTTCGGCGCAAGCGGCTGGACAGTATTATAACTGTGCCAATGCTACTGGATGTGAGCTAGTCAGTAGCAAACACTGGACGTCAAATCACACGGATACCAAGTACCCCGTTGTATTGGTGCATGGCGCTAATGGATTTAATAGGCTGTTTGGGGTACTCGACTACTTCTATGGTATTCCACAAGCTTTGATAAATGGTGGGTCGAATGTATTTGCAACTAAAACCTCTGCTATCCACAACAGTGAGTTTCGCGGTGAACAATTATTGCAACAAGTCAAAATTATCAGTGCCATCTCAGGCAGCCCTAAAGTCAATTTACTTGGTCACAGCCAAGGTGGTATCGACATTCGCTACGTTGCTGCAATGCCGACCAGCTATTGTGGTCAACCCGCTGATACTGAGGTTAATGGCATTAAGTATTACTCATTTAGTGGTGTTGGCCAGATAACCAATGGTCTTGATCCAAGTGATTATCTGTTAGCTACTACAGGACTTGCGTTTGCTGGCGAGCCAAATGATGGTTTAGTGTCTTCTTGTTCAAGTCGTCTTGGCTATGTCATCAGAGACAATTATAAAATGAATCATTTGGACTCTGTCAATCAAGTAGTAGGATTGACCGCTTGGGGGCAGCCTAATCCAAAGTCTCTTTATACTACTCAGGTTAATCGTCTCAAAAATGAAAGTCTGTAACACTATCAAAAGCTTGTTGGAATATAAAGCATTAACATGAATGACTATTAAAGCTATAAAAGCAATTATTTATTAATTAATGACTGAAAAGTCACTAAAAATCGCCCCGTATATTCTAAAAAACGATTGAATGTTACAGAAGATAGCAGTATGGTAATTTTGGTTGCTAAATGATTTAGCAATAGTTTCTTTATAACTTTTGCAGTAAGTGCAATATAAGTTTATATAAAGGAACTGCCAAACTTTAACGATAACAAGGATGTTGTTATGACTAAAAAACCCTCTCTTGCCTCGGCTCTCACGCCTAGCGCATTTTTACCCTCACTTGGTGCTATCAGTGCCGGTTTGCTCCTAATGGCGTTACAAACCACATCAGCCCAAGCGGCTGGTCAGTACTATAATTGTGCCAATGCCACAGGTTGCAATCTGGTTAGTAACAAATACTGGACGTCCAATCATACGGATACCAAATATCCAGTTGTCATGGCACATGGTTTAGGTGGCTTTACTAAAGCGTTTGGGTTGGTCGACTATTTTTATGGTATCCCTGAAACATTAATGCAAGGCGGAAGTCAGGTTTATACAACCAAAACGTCTTCCGTCCATAACAGTGAGCTCCGCGGTGAGCAATTGTTGCAACAGATTAAAACCATCAGTGCTATTTCTGGCAGTCCAAAAGTTAACTTGCTGGGACACAGTCAGGGTGGTATTGATATCCGCTATGTGGCTGGTGTTGCTCCACAATACGTCGCTTCAGTAACGGCAATCTCAAGCCCAGAGCAAGGCTCAAAGATGGGTGATTGGGTTATGAAACAAGTTATTGAAGGTAGTGCTAAGGATGGTTATGCTGACGGTGAGTTTAATGTCGCCTCACAGATTACCCTTGGTGTCTTTAAGTTAGTTGGTAACTTGACGGACATTAGCGCCGGTATAAGTTTTAAAGAGTTACAAGAGCAGGACGGTTGGGAGGCACTTCAAGCCTTATCTACTGATTCTGCTACTAAGTTTAATGCTAAATTTCCGGCAGCGATGCCAACCAGTTATTGTGGTCAGCCAACAGCTACCGAAGTCAACGGCATCAAATATTACTCATTTAGTGGTATCGGTCAGGTAACCAATGGACTGGATCCTAGTGATTATCTACTGGCTTTAACGGGAACGACATTCGAGGGTGAGCCAAATGATGGCTTAGTATCTGCCTGCTCAAGCCGACTCGGCTATGTGGTTCGTGATGACTATCGAATGAATCATCTGGATTCTGCCAATCAATTATTAGGTCTAGTCGCGTGGGGTCAACCTGATCCAAAAACGGTATACCGTGATCAAGTGAATCGTCTTAAAAAAGCCAATTTATAATTGGTTAATGAGTGGACTATAGCCTTGAGTCTGCAAGCGTTGTGTAAGAAAAGGGTCAACTGAGTTGACCCTTTTCTTATATGGGTAGCAGAGGTTATATATTCACACAAACAAATTTTTTATTCATGCTATCGCTTGGTGCCTCTTTCATATATTAGTATGCTACACACATATCAACTGACTTATTAAATAAGATATTTTCGTTATGCCAAACAATCGCCGTTTACCTTATCTTCCTATCATTATTATCGCTGTCATCATCGCTATCACTGTGGCGATTATCATGTGGTTTAAGCCTGACCAAGGCACTGCTGGATCTTCTGAGACTACCTCTACAGCAGTGGAGAATAACGCCAATAGCACAATGATCAATAGTTCTGATGCTAATAGTGGGGTGGCGACATTGTCTGGTCAAAATAACACTCAATTCATCACAGGGCTTGAGAACTTGCCGCGGTCTTTACAAGGCACGGATGTAGACGGTGAAATCATCATTGATGAAAATAAACAATTAGTCGTTACCGAAGGCTTACGCCGCTTGTTCGATTATTTCTTATCGGCGCTTGGTGAAGAAAATGACGCTGTCATCTATGCTCGCGTTGAGAGCTATATCCGTAATCACACGCCAGAGCCTGCCGCCAGTCAAGCGGTTGCCATATTTGACCAATATATTGCCTATCTAAAAGCCATCCCTGAGATAGAAAAGCGTTATGGTAATCTGCAATTGCAGGCGACCAAAAGTGGCGAGTTGGATTTGAATGCGGTGACACAGCAAAAGCAAGACGTCAGTAAGCTACGTCAGCAGTATTTTTCCAAAGAAACCATCACCGCCTTCTTTGGTACAGAGGATGACTATGACGATTATAGTATGGAGATGGTCAGAATCAACCAAAATACCCAGTTGTCTGATGCGCAAAAAGAGGCGGCAAAACAAGACTATATTAGCCGCATGCCGGACAACACTACCAAGGCCAATATTGCACAACAAGCCAATCTAAATGAGCTAATGACTCGTACTGAGCAGATGAAAGCCAAAGGCGCAAGCCCCGAAGCACTATACAATATGCGTCGAGAGCTGGTCGGTGCGCCTGCAGCAGCGAGACTGGCACAAGTAGATCAAGAAGACGCCAATTTCGATCAGCGTTTTGATCAATACCAAACACAAAAGCAGCGCCTATTGAGCCGAAATGCGGACAAAGCGCAGGCACAAACCCAAATCAATCAGCTCGAGCAGCAGTTATTTAACGATACTGAGCGCAAGCGCTTGGCGGGTTATGCGGCGATGCAACAACAAAATGCTGCGGCTGCCCAATAATTCCTAATAATTAGATACGGGGCAAATGATTATTTGGCAGTGAGATGTTCGATAAATAACAGCTTGATCGATCATCGGTTGATAAGTCGATAAGTCGATAAGTCGATAAGTCGATAAGTTGATAAGTTGATAAGTTGATAAGCCAAAAGTAACAAGCAGACTCGCCATCACACAAAAGTGTTAGCAGCTTATGGCGCTGCTAACAAGACCTATTAGCAAATCACCTGTATAGTTGGCACAAACCACGTCTCAATCTATACCTAATCTATCATGACAGTCATATGGCAGTCATGCATAATAGCGCCCATGTGCTGCTCAATGAATAAAGTGCTGGTCAATGAATAAAATAATCAAACAGGCGCTATAAAGCTCCGCACATGTCTATAAAAATTTGCTTAAACCTTTTAGGAGATACTATGAAAAACATGACTAAAATAATGATGGCTGCGACACTTGCGGTAGGTACATTGGCTGCAGGTTGCCAAACTACCCCTAGTGTGACCGCGCCTGTGACTCAACCAATTACTGTTGATGCACTACAAGCATATAACTGGCAGCTTGTCGATGCCAAACGCAGCAATGGTGACAAAGTCAGCCAATTGTTTTTTGACCCAAGCAAACCATTAACGCTAAAATTCTTCAAAGACGGTACGAGCAACCGTGTCACCTTTGCTAATACTTGTAATAACATGGGCGCTAGTTATAGCGTCGTAAATGACAATGTGGTGTTAGGTAATGTAATGTCGACTATGATGGCATGCCCTGAGCCACAAGCAAGCTTCGATACAGCAACTATGGCGACGGTACAAGGCAAATACAGCATCAATAACAATGCGAATAACGTGCCTATCTTGACTATCCGTAATGCCAATCAAGTGGCGTACTTTAAAGCTGTCGCAAAATAATTTGCCAATTCAATGACGCAACTTAATCAGTAATTCCTGTCTTTGATATGCCTCACTATGTAGTGGGGCATTTTTTTATCCAAAATATGCTGCCGTTTGCGCTACACTAAGGTCATCAACTTTTGTAGTGATGGATTGTTGGGGTCGATTAATCCTCTTTGCTGTTATATAACCTTAGCTTTTACTCAAGCATATTTACCGCACCATTAAAACCCTATTGGACTTTATTTCATGTTAAAACCGATTGTTTTGAAACCGAATAGTAATGTACATTACCTAAATAAAATAATCGTCATAACGGCTATCACTTTTTTAACGGGGATGGTCCTAACAGGTTGTCAGACATTGCCGAACATGACCGCACCCAATGCTGCTGTCAATATAATGACGAACAATCCGCTGACAGCCCGCATGTCAGCAATAGATCGGCAAGGGTATATTGCTTATGTTGAGGAGCAAGGCTTTGGCGCTGCAAAGATATCGACACTCTATAGTATTCGCCCTGATGGTAGCGACCGCCAATTGATTGATCAGCTCAAGGGTTATATCTATGCGCCAGCGTGGTCAGCAAATGGTCAAATGCTGGCCTATAGTAAACAAGCGCTGCGTCAGCATCCAAAGATTTATATCTATGATCGCAAAAGCAATACCCAAAATCTGGTGGTAAATGCTGAGGGCAGTAATTTGTCAGCATCATTTTCGCCTGATGGTCAAAAACTCCTCTACAGCTCAACCGTCGGCGGCAATGCCGATATCTATGAGATGCGCCTAAGCGACGGTAGTACCAAACAGCTAACCACCTTACCGAGTACGGAAGTGCAGCCAAGCTACGCCAGCGACGGGCAAAGCTTTGTTTATACCAGTGATAAGGTCCGCGCTGGTCGCCCCAGTATCTATCGCTATCGTTTTGCCACAGCCAATGCAAGCGTGATACCGACAGCGGGCTATGCGGCCAGTCCGCAACTGAGCTTAGATGGTCAACGTTTGGCCTACCTTAATGGTCGCAAGGCGGCGGTGATGACGCTGGCTACTGGGCAAGTTATCAATCTAGCCGAAACGGGTCTTGATGAACCCGCTCGTCTGTCACCTTCCGCGCAGTATGCCGTCTATCCCACCAAGCTTGCACAAGTGGGCAGTCAAAATGGCGGCAGCTTGGTCATTCATTCATTAACAGGTAATACAAGCTATGCCATTGGCAGTAAGACGGGAGGCGTCGTACGCTCACCCATTTGGGGACGGTAAGAGTAAAACCTATGTATTATGTAATGGAATGTATATATAATCACTGACAAAGAAACATAAGTTGATTGTATAGCCTGCATTTTAGAGGTGGCTTAGCCATCGCTTAAATTCGTTAAAGCCAATGCGCTTATAGCCATATCGCCTGCCATTCAAAAGAGAATAATCAAGCTATGGGTAAAAAATCTGGTATAAGCAAGCTGACAGAACGAATCTGAGTGGAGCAAAGTTGAGTAAATTGTAACCACATACTGCCAAATTGTATAACCGAGCCATTAATATGTTGGATTAAGCGAGTAATAGGAGAGAGCGGTTCATGCAAGAGTCTTTTTTAGTCTTTATCACTAAAATCAGTTTGTACCCCACGATTGTTTTTACGGGGCTTGTGATGTTCGTGACTCTATATTGGCTGGTGTCTTTACTTGGCATGGCGGATATGGATAGCGTGGATTTTGGTGAGGCAGATGGTGATGTCTCCCCCTTGTCATCGCCTGGCTTTTTTACCGGTCTCATGCTCAAATTTGGTCTTTATGGCGTGCCTTTAATTATCATACTAAGCTTGATTAGCTTAATCGGTTGGCTGCTAAGCTACCTATATACCAGCTTTTTACATCAATATTTTGACTCTGGTCTTTTGTATTACCTATTCGGTACAGGGGCGCTCATTTTTGTACTGGTCGTCTCCATGTGGTTGACGGGCATTATCATTTCACCCATTCGCAAAAATATCGCTAAAATTCCCAAACGGAATGCGTCTAGCAATATTGGCAAAATCGCCGTTGTGCGCACCCTGAGTGTGACCGACAAACATGGCGAAGCAGAATTAAACGATGGCGGCGCAGGATTGATACTTAAAATTCGCTCAGACACTAATGATGATTTGCTAAGACAAGGCGATAGAGTGGTATTGATAGAGTATTTAGACGAAGCCAATACCTATCGAGTCGCTTCTGTCAAAGATGAGTAACTGTCACCAATAATGTAATCGTGATGGCTATTAATAGTCGCTGTTAGCGTAGATTAGACGTGCAGAGTAAATAGACGGCAACGGTTAATGAATAATGATTCAGTAAGATAAAAATAAACTATTTTTAAGAATGGTCGTAACGGTTTTAAATTCGCTTGTGGTTGATTCAATATAATTGAGATACAAGAAAAGTGAGTGCAAGTCCTACGAATAGTAGGCTGAGCGCGTTTAATGCCGTATCTGATTTATGTAGGATTGACTATAGAATGTTTTAATTAAAGGAATGGATATGGACATACTCATTATCGTCGGCGTGGTTGTGGTGCTGGCGTTTGTTTTTATGATGGTAGCACTTTTGATGCTCAAAGCCTTTTACTTCAAGGTTGAGCAAGGCAAAGCACTGATTATCAATGGTGTGAGTAAAATCGCTGTACGTTTTGATGGTGGCTTTGTTTGGCCTATCATCAATAAAAAAGAATTGATGAGAATCTCACTCATCACCTTAGAGGTTGATAGACGAGGTAAAGAAGGACTGATTTGCGCGGATAATATGCGTGCGGACATTACTGTTGCATTTTATTTGCGAGTCAATGAAACCGAAGAAGACGTGTTAAAGGTTGCCAAATCGGTTGGGGTTGAGCGCGCTTCTGATAAAGTCGCTGTCAATGAGCTGTTTAACGCTAAGTTCTCAGAAGCACTAAAAACTGTGGGCAAGCAGATTGATTTCGTTAAGTTGTTTGAAAATCGCAGCGAGTTCCGTGACAGTATCGTCCAAGAAATCGGTAACGATCTGAATGGCTATGTCTTAGAAGATGTGGCGATTGATTATTTAGAGCAAACGCCGAAAGCGTCACTTGATTCAAGCAATATCTTGGATGCTGAAGGTATCAAAAAGATTACTCAGCTAACAGCCTTCCAAAACGTCATCACTAACGAGCTTGAGCGTGACGAAGAGTTGGCCGTTAAAAAGAAAAACGTTGAGACCAAAGAGGCAATGCTGGAGCTTGAGCGTCAACAAGCCGATGCCGAAGCCAAACAGCAACGTGAAATCTCTTCTGTCATTGCGCGTGAGACAGCTGAGACGCGCAAAATTGAAGAAGAAGAGCGCAAAAAGTCTGAAACCGCGATTATTTCAGTTGAGCAGGACTTAGCGATTCAGCGCGAAAACCAACAACGTGAAATTGAAGTGGCTGGTCAGAACCGCTTGCGTGCGGTTGTGATTGAAGAAGAGAAAGTCACGCGTGCTCGTGATTTAGAAATCGTCTCACGTGAGCGTGAAGTTGACTTACAACGTATCGAAGCTGAACGCGCAATTGAGCTTGAGAAAAAAGAAATCGCCAATGTCATTCGTGAGCGTATCGCGGTAGACAAAACGGTCGCGCAAGAAGAAGAGCGTATCAAAGAAGTCCGCGAAGTGAGCGAAGCCGAGCGTTCTAAACAGACGCGCGTATTGGCAGCCGAAGCAGACGCCGAAGAAATCAAAGTACGTCAGGTCAAAAAAGCCGAAGCCGAAGAGCTTTCAGCCAAGCACAAAGCCGTCGAGATTACCACGCTGGCTGCCGCTAATCTTGAAGCCTCAGCCAAAGACTCGGAAGCCAAAATTAAAATGGCGGAAGGTATCAAGGCTGAAGAGTCGGCACACGGCTTTGCCGAAGCGGCTATTCAAGAAGCCAAAGCGTCCTCGCTTGAAAAAGAAGGCATTGCCAAAGCCAACGTTATCAGAGCAACTGGTCAAGCCGAAGCGCAATCAGAGCGTGAAAAAGGCATGGCTGATGCTGAAGTTATCGCGGCGCGCGGCGAATCCAACGCCAAAGCTGAGCGTGATATCGGGCTGGCAAATGCTCAAGTTATCGCCGCTCAAGGCGAATCAAATGCCAAAGCGGAGCGTGAAGTGGGACTGGCAAAAGCGGAAGTCACCCGTGCGCATTTCCAAGCCGAAGCCGATGGTCTGGTCGAAAAATTCAATGCGATGGGCAGCATGAGCAAAGAAGCGCGCGAGCACGAAGAGTTCCGTATGGGTCTTGAGACTGCGCTGCAAGAAGCCATGGCGTCTATCGAAGCTGGTAAAGAGATTGCCAAAGAAAACGCTGAAGTCTTGGCGGTTGCGCTCCAAAAAGCCAAAATCGATATTGTTGGCGGTGAAGCGCACTTCTTCGATAACTTTGCCAAGTCACTGTCTATCGGTAAAGCCATCGATGGCCTAGCGGGTAAATCAGACACATTGAGCGGTATCATCAATACAATGATGGCCAGTCAAGTGATGACTAAAGCGAATAAGCAGAATGATGATGAAACGGCTTAGTATCATCGTTATTCGACACGACTGATTTATTATCAGCAAGATTTGACCCATAACTTTTTCATCAATAAGCAGTCTGTCATTTAGGTGGCGGATTGCTTTAACCAACTCAATCTAAAAGCTTTAACAGAGCAGTAGTTAATGACTACTATTAACCATGAGTTGGCTAATCTAAAAAAACAAGTAGTCAATGCTGGTTTTTTTAGATTAGCCAAGTGCTTATTTAATTCAAAACTTCCTTAGATTTATCTTATTGCCCAAAAATACAAATGGACGAGCAACGATGGCGGACACCCAAAACGCAACCAATCCAAATAATACCAATAGTCATAATCAATCCGAGCAAACGGATCAAGCGGTCGCCTCAGGCAATGCTTATGAGCTTATTAAAAAGCGTCTTACTGAGCAGGGCAGTCGTCTAGAGCAGCAAACGGCCAAGCTGAACAATGCGCGCTTGCAAGAGTTTGGCAGTACCCAAATGCAAGTCATCGCTCGCACCCGCATTCGCACCGAATATAACTGTGTGGCGCAAGACATGGTGCAAGTCGGTGATTATATGCTATTCGGCTACAACGTCTTTATGGGTCTCAAACGCGCGAGCAATATCAAAGATGTGTTGTCGCTATATCGATTGATAGATCCTCCTAACAAGAATGTTGGTGATAATAATAGTGAAAGTGCTGCCGATATTGATAATGGTGAAAGCACGGCACATACTGAAAGCGCTACAGATAACAATGGGAGCCGCGAACACACTGAGCAAGAGTATCAGCTAGAAGAAGTGGATCTAAAAAACACCTTCTTAGATCAAGAGGCCTTTGTTCAAGACTTTAATGAGCTGTATCGATATTATAAGCAAACACGGCTGATTCAGCTGACAGTCAAAGACAGCAAGCTGCTATTGGCGTTTCAAATTGGCGAGCGTATCACCGATATTCGCGTCTTTCGTTTTGCGTTAGATTTTAGTCAAGGCACACCTGAATCGGCTCAAATTGCTTACGTAGACAATCGAGGCGAGCGTGATATCGAGTTGCCGCCTGCTTACGATTTTGATTGGATTGAGACCACTCGCGAGCAGATGATTAATGGCAAGTATCCGCATATGAATATCTTAGATACGGTATTTGTAGAAACCGTCGGCGGCGATTTGACCATTAAAATTGAGGACAATACCCAGTCAGGGCAGGGTATCTATAGTGAGCCTGTAAATGATCGCACCCAGTCGCTGACCGATGCCGAGATTGCTTATGCCAAAGTTGGCAGTTTAATACTGCTCAAGATACTGCCGTATCGCGAAGACAGCTATCGCTATTTTGTTTATAACACCTTGACCGAAACGGTACTGCGTTTAGACGCAATTGGACAGTCGTGTGTGCAGCTGCCTGAGGATCACGGCATTATATTTCCGGGGGGTTATTATTTACAAACGGGCGAGTATAAGCTGTTTGATGCCAATAATGTCGGTGCCAAAGACTTAAAGTTTAAACGTAAAATCGTATCGCCCAATGGCGAAGATGTGTTGTTTTTATTCTATGATGTCGCTTTAGGTGTCACAGGTCTGTTTCCCTACAACCTTATCAAAAAGCAATTGGCAAACCCCATTTATTGTAATGGTATGGCGCTGGCAGAAAATGGGCGCTTGGTGCTGTTTAGTGACCAAAGTGAGCCGTCACGCATTCACCCGATGCAGATATGGCATACCCCTTATGCCTCTCCTGAGTATGTCAGTGAATTACCTGAAAGCACGAGCTTCTATGGCAAAATTGGCAATAAAGAATTGGTGCGCGGCATCTCAGATCTCTATAGCATCACCCGCCTCATTGACAATCAAAGCGTGTCACAAAAGCTCTATGAAGAATTAGCCGACAATACTAGCCGTCTCTTTGATAGCTATTACTGGCTGTCTGAGCCTGAGCTGAGTGAAGTCGCCAGTAGTATTAAGGAAGTGACGGCGACGGCTGAATTGGTCATTGATGAGTTCGCCAAAGTACAAAGCATCCAGAAGCAAACCCAAACGGCATTGGCCGATGCCGACACGCAGCAAAATGAGATTTTGCGGCAGATACGCGTTACCACCTTTGAGTCTGCCAGTGATTATGTCGATCAGCTGTCAGCATTAAGACGGCAAAAGGGCCGTTTGGTTAGCCTAGAGGATTTACGCTATTTAGATAGTGATAAATTAGAAGCGTTGCAGACTCAGCTAGCAACAGCAGAGAGCGAGCTTGCCGAAAAAACCGTGCTGTTTTTAAGCGGGGAAGAGGCACTCTCAAGTTACGAAGGTATATTGATCGATGTCAGTGAGCGTTTAAACACAGCAGAAACTAATGCTGAATTAAAACCTGTACTAGAAAAAATTGATGAGACAGCGCAAGGCTTAGATTTGTTGACTGAGCTATTAGGCACATTAGATGTTGCTGATGCTACGGTACGTACCCAAATTATCGATGATATATCGACCATTTATGCGAGTCTCAATCAGAGCAAAGCCAAGCTTAATCATAAGCGCAAAAATTTAGGATCGGCTGAAGCAGTCGCGCAGTTTGGCGCGCAGTTCAAGCTATTTGGTCA
Organism: Psychrobacter sp. Sarcosine-3u-12; assembly: GCF_002836005.1. Classification (NCBI taxonomy): domain Bacteria; kingdom Pseudomonadati; phylum Pseudomonadota; class Gammaproteobacteria; order Moraxellales; family Moraxellaceae; genus Psychrobacter; species Psychrobacter sp. Sarcosine-3u-12. The sequence continues at coordinate 8,585 of NZ_PJBY01000072.1, read as the reverse complement.
GTCGATTGCTAATGCCTTATCCATTGCCAATACGCCTGAGAAATCAGACGAGCAAATGGCAAAATTGCTGGTGCAGTTGGAAGAGTTAGAAAGCCAGTTCGCGGACCCAGAGAGCGGTAGTGGCGATCAATTTTTAGCCGACATCATCAGCAAGCGTGAAGAGATTTACGAGACTTTTGAGAATCATAAGCAGCAATTGCTCGATGCCCGCAACCGCAAAGCGCAGAACTTAGGCGATGGCGCGCTGCGGATGCTTGAGAGTATCAAAAAACGCACGCAAAGCACAGGCGTCACCGGCTTTAAGGAAGAGGAAGCGCTCAATACGTATTTTGCTGCCGACGGACTGGTACAAAAAGTACGTAATATCGCCAAAGAGCTGCAAGCGATGGGCTTTAGTGTCAAAGCTGATGACATCGATGCCCGCTTAAAAGCCATTCAAATCGAAAGCTATAAGAGTCTAAAAGATAAGTCAGACTTGTTTGAAGATGGTGGTCAAATCATCAAACTGGGCAAGCACCGCTTTTCAGTTAATACTCAGCCGCTTGATTTGACCTTATTGAGTCGTCAACAGTCAGATGGCAAGCGTGTGCTGAACTTACATCTAACGGGAACAGATTATTATGAAGTGCTTAATAATGCTGAGCTAAACGCCTTGCGGCCGTACTGGGATATGAATATCGCATCCGAATCTGACAAGGTATACCGTGCGGAGTACTTGGCTTATAGCATTATCGAAAGTGCCAAAAATAGCCAAGACGGCCTGACTGAAACGCGCCTATATCAAGCATACGATGCGACCATCATTACCCTTGATATTAATGGTGATATTGATAATGACAGCCCATTGTCTAAATTGGTCAAAGCTTACGCCACCCCTCGCTATCAGCTCGGTTATGACAAGGGCATTCATGACCATGATGCCACGCTATTATTGATGCAAATACTACCGACATTGCGTGAAGCAGGGCTACTGATTTATACCCCGCAAGTACGTGCCTTGGCACAGTTGTTTTATTGGCAATTGAACCTCGTGCAAGCGCTTGGCTTAGACGCCTTACGTCAGTTTGGTTATGATAATTGGCTGAATGAATCAGTGCTGACGCGTGCGAGCAACTGGACAGATAGAGCCGCTACCGCTGAGCAACTGCGCCGTGCACTGGGTAGCGACACAGCCAAATCTCTGCTCGTTGAGGACATGAGTCAAATCATGCATCAGTTTGTCGCCGCTCATAATGATGACAGCATTGGTGTTAATAAAGGCAGTAGCGTTGATAACGGCGCTAGTAAGCAGTCAAAATCAGGCTTAGATTCAAAGCTAGGTTCTGAAAATAGCGATATTCATAACGCTAACATCTTTAAACCAAGCTATGTCCAGCTTGCCAGTGAGTATCTGGTGAGCGTCATAGGGCAGGCGAGTATCTCTGATAGTGGCGTAGATGCCAAGATAGACTGGCAAACGAGTCAACAAGCGCAGCAGTTGTGTGAGCAGTTAAGCCAAACGTTGAATAGTGCGTCAGGTAGCACGCAAAATACGACCAGTTTTGAGCAGCTACAGTCTTCAATCGGCAAGCTTGGCTTTCAGCCCAAATCGGCCTATGAGCTATTGGCAACATGGTTTCATGCGTTACTTGATAAGACCTATGGTGATACTGAGTCGGCTAACGTATCAGCTGATGGCACGGATGAGGCAGGCGCGGCCCTCACTGAAGAGCAGCTTGCTGAGAGTCAAGAAAAAGAAGCACTACGCAAACAACAGCTAGAAAGTGGCCGTCATTATGTGCCCGAAGCGATTGCGGTCTTACTTACCCAGTTAAATGATACCCAGCGTGAAGCCTTGGTACAGCGCCTCATTGATTCAGGTATTAGTTTCGATAAGAGCGCCACTGGCACGCCATCTACACTGTCATTCTCAGCCACAACCTCGCTGACCAGCCTCAACAATCCGCTCAATCAAGTGCAGAGCTTTGAGCGCAGCACAGGTAAAGTATCGCTTGAGATTCAAATTAATAACTTACTAGGTGAGCATACACGTATTCATCAGCAGACCTTGACCTTTGCGGTCGATGACTTCTTAAATCGTCTGCATCACCATGATACCCAAGTCATCCCTGCTTACAGACGCTATCTAGCCATGCGCTCAGAGATTTTGCATGATTCAAAAGAGACGTTGCGACTGGACGAGTTTATGCCGCGACCACTGTCCTCCTTTGTGCGTAACCGTCTGATTAATGAGAGCTATTTGCCGTTAATTGGTGACAACCTCGCCAAACAGATGGGCACGATCGGCGAGGATAAGCGTACCGATCTGATGGGTATCCTAATGATGATATCGCCACCAGGTTACGGTAAAACCACCTTGATGGAGTATGTGGCCAATCGTCTCGGCCTTATCTTTATGAAGATTAACTGTCCATCACTCGGTCATGATGTCACCTCATTAGATCCCGAAAAAGCACCCAATGCCACCGCCCGAGAAGAGCTGAATAAAATCAACTTAGCCTTTGAGATGGGCAATAACGTCATGCTCTATCTCGATGATATTCAGCATACGCATGCGGAATTTTTGCAGAAGTTTATCTCACTCGGCGATGGCACGCGCCGTATCGATGGCGTCTGGCAAGGCAAAACCAAAACCTATGACATGCGTGGCAAAAAGTTCTGTGTGGTCATGGCGGGTAACCCGTACACCGAAAGCGGTGAGGCCTTTAAAGTCCCTGATATGCTCGCCAACCGCGCCGATATTTATAACTTGGGCGATATTATGAGCGGCATGGAAGAGGTATTTGCGCTCAGTTATATTGAAAACTCACTGACCTCTAATACCGTCCTCGCACCATTGGCCAACCGTGACTTAGCGGATGTTCATCGTTTGATTAAAATGGCAAAAACGGACAATGCCAACCTCGCCCAAGCACAGAGCAGCGAGCTGACGTATCCGTATAGCACTTCAGAGGTTAACGAGATTATCGCTATCTTGCGCCATATGTTTAGGGTGCAAGAAGTCATTCTTGACGTTAATCAAGCCTATATTGCCTCAGCATCACAAGATGATAAATACCGTGTCGAGCCAATATTTAAGCTGCAAGGCAGTTATCGTAATATGAATAAGATGACCGAAAAGCTATCGGCGGTCATGAATGAAAACGAGCTGAACCAGCTGATAGACGATCACTATTTGGGTGAGTCGCAGCTATTGACCCAAGGCGCAGAGAGCAATCTTCTCAAGCTTGGCGAGATGCGCGGTGTGTTGACTGACGCAGAAAAAGAGCGTTGGGCACAAATCAAAGCCGACTTCTTACGTAATAAAGCCATGGGCGGTGAAGACGGTGATACTGGCGCGCGTATCGTTACCCAGTTGGTCGACTTGGCTAGTGGCTTCAATACCATCAGTAGCCAGTTTGAGACATACTTAACGAAAAATGACCCAGAGCAAATCGCCCGCTTACGAGAGGCAGGACAACAAGCACAACTCAATGCCCAGTTAGAAGCACAGAAAATCCTTGCCGATAGCGTCATTAACAATGCCAAAGTCGTCAGCGACAGTATCGACCATAGCTTTGAGAAAAGCGTGAGTCAACTGGTACAAATATATAAGCACAATCACAATACTGAAAAGGCGGAAGGCGAGTATCTCAAACAAAATCAAGGCGCGCAAAAAGCGCTGATGATGCAGCTGGTGGATGCTGTTGAGCAACTGGCACAAAAAATGGCTGATAGCTTGTCTAATAGCTTAACAGAGAGCCTGCTTAAGAATGATGAGAACCAAACGGCAGACAGCGATACGCTTGATGTTCATCAACAGACCGCGCTGATGGCAACAGCTCTTAAAGAAGCGCTTACGCCACTGACGATGCGGATGGATGAGAAGCTGGCAATTGATAGCAGTACCGATCAATCCGGCAAGCTTATCGTCAATAGCCTCAACAGGCTAAACAAAATCTTTGATGACTATGATTGATACTGACGATTAACGCTTATAAGCAATAATGATAATTAGAACTTATAATTAATAGGCTATAGCGATAAGTTATTGATGTATAGTCGTGGCAGTTGATTCGACTATGTTAAACAAACCAATGAGAAACGTATGGCGCACAAAAAGAAAAACGTCCGCAAAAAACTCTGCCCTGTCTGCGAGCGCGAATTTAGTTGGGCGAAGAAGTTGGATAAAAACTGGGAGAGTATGGTCTATTGTTCCGACCAATGCCGCCGCGTAAAAAAGTATGAAGGGTTAGATCATCAAAAGTAAGAATTTAAATCTAAATTTCGCGTTGGTTGTAGGCTGGGTTTTTAACCCAGCCTTTTATACTATATTCAGTCCAATATGAAAAAGATACAGCGGGACTGGGATGCTTAGTTTTTAATATGATTTTTGCAGCCTCTGTCGGCATAGGCACAGCAAGCCAGAAAAATTTATACCAGTTTCGCGTTATTAAATAACGTATCCATTTTATTTAGTATTAACTATACAAAGTGACGCAGGGAAGCTCATGGCACACAAAAAAGCAAACCTACCGCAAAAAGTATGCCCAGTCTGTCAGCGCCCATTTACGTGGCGCAAGAAGTGGGAAAAGGATTGGGAGCAGGTAATTTATTGTTCTGAGCGCTGTCGGCGGAGTAAGGATAAAACAGAGTAATTTTAAATGTCGATAATAGAAAACTGCCACGTCTTTAATCGAAGTATCTTTAAAAAGTAGAAGGTGCAGCTCATTTTTTGTTTTGCTAGGCTTTATCAATTCATAAAAACTCAATAATCAAAATCTCAGTCGTTGCTAGATGTTAGCTAATGACTACAAAGAATGTTATTTGAATCATGGTCAAAACGTGAAATAGCGAATCGATTCTATCTCATTCAGCACTCCTGTCGCGATAACATCGCAAAAATATTTCAATCAACAAAATTCCATAAAATACTCGAAGTTACTAAGCTTATAATCTATAATGCTTTTTTTAAATTTTCTGTTTTTCAACAGACCCTAATATCTCAAAAATATACTCAATTTAACTCATATTCAACTAGGTCATGTTCTTATTTTTATTACTATTTTAAAATGCGGACACGCCCTAAACATTCACATCAAATTTTAAGGTTCTAAGGATAGGATGAAACAAATACAATTTAAAGGTGACGGATCAGAGTATTTTAAGATATGGATTGTGAATGTTTTATTGTGCATCGTCACCATAGGCATTTATTACCCTTGGGCAAAAGTACGTACGCGTCGATATTTTTATGCGAATACTGAATATGCAGATCGATATTTTGATTACCATGCCACCGGAAGACAGCTGTTTCTGGGCTACTTAATCGGTGTGCTGATATTGCTTGCCCTACAGGTGGTAGGCTCTGTTTTACCTACCGTCGGAGTCATTTTACCCATTATTTTATTTGCTTTTATTCCTTGGATCATCTGGCGCAGTCTCAAGTTCAATATGCGCATGACCAGCTTTAGCAACGTGCGCTTTAGCTTCATAGGCAATCTAAAGCCCGCCTATATTATTTATATGCTTATACCCATATTGGGTTATGCAGCAGTTGCGTTGCTGGCCTTTGGTAGCCTAGTCCCAATGACCAGTCTAGATGAAGGTTCTGATTTAAGTTTTGCCTTCATACTATTTGCCGTAGGTATCATTGCCGCGATAGCCATAGGCATTTTTGTCACAGGACTCTTTACAAAAAAAGCAGCAGAATACCAGATTGGTCAGACAAAATTTGGTCAAGGTCATTTCTTCATCAACATCAACACCGAAAAATTTATAAAAATTCAACTTAAAAAAATGCTAATCATTATTGGTTGTTTATTTGTCCTATTAATACTCTCCGGCTTAATATTTGCGTCTACGTTGTCGGGCGGATTTAACCTTGGCAGTATTTCCAGTGACATCGAAAGCGCAGATGCAAATCCATTATTCGTTGTTGGGTTTTTGGTTATGTATTTTGGTTTTATTGCCACGTTCTTATTCGCTACAGCCTATTCATTTAGCCGTCAACGTCAGTATCTGTTCGAAAATACCACGTTGGATAGAGCCATCACTTTTAAGTCAACCGTCAGCGCTAAAGGTTATTTTTATGTGTTAGCGACCAATATGCTATTGGTTCTATTTACTGCGGGCTTAGCATTGCCTTGGGCAAAAGTCCGTGTGGCCCGTTATATCGCTGATAACTCTTGGATAGAAGCCTTAGATATAGATATCAATAGTTATCTGACCCAAAAAGAGCAAGAGCAGTCTGCTATTGGTGAAGAAATTGGTGATGTTTTAGATATCGATATAGATATTGCCATCTAAGCCAGATCCTATTAACCGATACCTTATTGATCGACACCTTATTTCAATCATGGCTTGGTTAATGGCATCCTTGATTGCTTCGTTTAGCTAGTGGATACAGTGAGAACAGTAATGATAAATTCAATATCAGGCAAATGGTATCCCAAAGACAGCTCGGTTCAATACGCCGCGCAACTCACGGTAGCTAAAACGAGATATGAGGTAAAAATTGTATCTAGTGAGACTGGTAACGACAGCGAAAGACATCAAAATATCACGGGTCAGTGGTCGCAAGTGACGATCAATGATCGCTTAGGAAATACTGAACGCAAGCTTACACTCACTGATGGCTCACTCTTTACGACTCACAATAATGATGCTATCGATACTATAATCAATAGTAATAAAAACAGCGATACAGCCTCAAAGTGGCGTTTACGCTTACATCGTCATGAAACAAAAATGACCAGCGTCTTGACGATGTTGGTCATCACTGTTGTTTTTGTATTTAGTTTTATTAAATGGGGTATTCCTTGGACGAGTCAAACAGTCGCTCATGCGCTCCCTCAGCAGACAGGCGAGTTTATAGGTCATCAGTCATTAGATTTTATGGATCGTTATTTTTTAGAACCCACTCAAATAAGTGGTACTGAACAACAGCAAATCATATATCGGTTTAAGACACGCCTTAAACCATTCGGTGGCGATGACAATATTCAGTATCGGCTACACTTTCGGGATATGAGCATAGGCGGCTCAAGTCTGCCAAACGCTTTTGCATTACCGTCTGGCGATATTATTTTGACCGATAAGTTTGTAGAATTGAGCCAAAATGATGATGAGATAGATGCGGTACTGTTACATGAGATGGGTCATGTGGTCGAGCGTCATAGCTTAGAGATGCTCACTCAGAACTCATTAACCACGATGATTGTGATAATGGTACTGGGCAACCCAGACGGTATCAGTGAGCTTGCTACGGGGTTGGGCACGGCACTGGTGTCAAATCACTATTCACGTCAGTACGAAACCGAAGCCGATGAGTTTGCCTTTAACAAGATGCTTGAGATTGGCATTGATCCAAAGGCCTTTGGAGATATCCTGAGCCGTATGGAAGACTACTCGACTACAGCAACCAATGCAGAAGACGTTGATGACGCTGCAGACCAACCAGAAGCTGAAGCCAATAATGAAAAAGTTGAAGAGGTTGAGGAAGACAAGTTGTCTGACTTCTTATCAAGTCATCCTAATACTCAGTTGCGGATTAAAATGGCAGAAAAATATAGCAAGTGCTTTAAGCAAGGGCTAAAGGTTTGTGAGTAATCACAGTGAAAAACCTGCCCCATCTGCCAGCGTCCGTTTACGTGGCGTAAGAAGTGGGAGAAAGACTGGGAGCAGGTGATTTATTGTTCGCAGTGGTGTCGGCGGGCTAAAACTAAAGATAATTGAAACTACGTTTCATCACTACCGAACGTGTTTTTTAACGGTTTTATTTCACAAATATTTTTAAAGAATTTTTGTATTTTATTTTTGGTTGCAGGTGTTTCTAGACCTATTTCATTAAATAATACACATGCTGATAGTATGGCCTTATAGGCTAATTCAAATCTATTAAAGCCTAAACTATGCCCATAGGACTTATGTAGACCTTGTGATCCATGCACTAAATTGGATCTCTCGTTATATATATCTGTAGAATACTGACCCCATTTATTACATTCACCATGGAACCTACTTATCATACTTGATGTTCGTTTGCTGAAATTTTCTGATACCTTGCCATTATCTTCCTTTGGATCCGTAACTATGCGTTCCATAGCTGTAACTAGTTTAATAGTTTGAGCACTTTCATTGATATCCTTTGATGCCTCACCGAACCAATAAAATGCATCAATTAAACGATCGGCGAATACTTCTTTATCTTTTGGAAAAAGAGCATGAGCAATTAATTCTTTGATAGTATCTCCTAACTCTGTTTTTAGATAGTCACTAAAGAATTTCCAAAAATCAGTCAAGTCTTCTCCAAATGAATGTGAGCCACCAATTCGATAGTGATTATCATCATATGCAAGGTAAAGTGTAGTTTGGTTTTTAATTGGATTGTGCATGGTATTTAATTGGCTAGCTTTCACGTTGTACAAGTAGGTAAAAACTTTGATAACACCATAAATAAAATCAGCTATGTTGAACGCTCTTTTTTTACTCATTTCTTCTGAAGAGTTTAAGATCGTCAGGCAAAGTAGTTTGTCATAGCTATTCGGATTGTTATATTTTATATATAGTCAGCTCAAAATAAAATTGTTATGGTTAGGATAAAC
>NZ_PJBY01000071.1:0-48014 GCF_002836005.1 Psychrobacter sp. Sarcosine-3u-12 | reverse complement strand
GCTATAAATTGTAAGCTTATTTATTTAAGTTAAGCTCCATTTCTTTGTATTTAGCAGATACTGAAGGTCTTGGGCCCCCAGTCATGATACTAACCGCAAAGATTGCAATGGTACTTAAGATAAAGCCTGGAACGATAGCATATAACCAGCTGTTTAATGGTACGCCATTCATCTGGAATGGACCATAAACCCATAGGATCACAGTCAATGCACCGACAACCATACCAGCGACCGCGCCGTTGCGGTTCATACCGCGCCAGATCAGGCTGAAGATAACCAAGGGTCCGAATGCTGCCCCAAATCCTGCCCAAGCGTTAGAAACTAAGTTCAATACTGAGCTGTCGGGGTCAGAGGCGAGCAAGATAGATACGATAGCTACGGCTACAACCGAGATACGACCGACCAATACTTGGCGGGCTTCAGGAGCATCTCTATCAAAGAATAGCTTATAGACATCTTTAGTCAGCGAGCTTGATACCACCAATAGTTGCGAGGAGATGGTACTCATGATCGCGGCTAAAATAGCGGCTAATAAGAACCCTGAAACCAACGGTGTAAATAAAAACTGTGTAAAGACTAAGAAAATAGTCTCAGGATCATCCAAGGTCATTGCGGTTTTTTGTACATAAGCACGACCAGCAAAACCCGTCATTAAAGAACCAATTAAGCTGATAACCATCCAGCTCATACCGATGTTACGTGCCGTTGGGACGTCTTTGACCGAACGTATCGCCATAAAACGAACAATGATATGCGGCTGACCGAAATAACCTAAGCCCCACGCCAGTAATGAGATAATACCAAAGATAGTCATGCCACTAGTGACATTTAATAAACTTGGATCAATGTTTCTAACGGCTTCAGTCGTTGCTGATATACCGCCAAGATCGGTGAAGGCTACGACAGGTACGATCACCATTGCAAATAACATGATGACACCTTGTACAAAGTCAGTCATCGATACCGCTAAGAAACCACCAAATAAGGTATAGGCAACGACGACACCAGCAGTCACCCAAAGACCCGTACTATATGATAAGTTGAGCGAGCTTTCGAAGAGTTTACCACCACCTACTAGACTTGCGGCGGTATAAACGGTAAAAAATAAGATGATAACGATTGCTGATATGACCCGCAGCATGTGCGACTTATCTTCAAAGCGGTTGGCGAAATAGTCCGGTAAGGTAATGGCGTTGTCAGCGACTTCGGTATAAACGCGAAGGCGAGGTGCCACAATGATATAGTTCAGTAAGGCACCGAGTGTCAAACCAAGTGCGATCCACATACTTACGACGCCATCGGCATACATATAGCCTGGTAGGCCAAGGAGCAACCAACCTGACATGTCCGACGCCCCTGCTGATAATGCAGTGACTGCGGGACCTAAATTACGTCCTCCTAACATATAGCCTTCGGTATCATTGGCTTGCTTAAAATAAGCGTAAACGCCAATCCCAATCATCACTAAGAAGTAGGCGCCCAACGATATCAGCACGCCACTAGAAATCCCATTCATATAAACTGTCCTTAACCAACGTTGTTGGCTGTAATTATTTTTAACTATATAAAATTAAGTCTCACAAGATGATGTTCGCAAACAATATCCAAAGACAAAAAAAGCCATTAAGTAGGACATAATGGCTTTCGACTTTTAGTCAGTATTTTCTGTTAGTTTTATATGATTGATACTGTTTTAAGAATAATATTCATAAAATAGTGATTAGAGGACAACAAGTATTGCTTCGTCGAAATCTTGTCTATAGCCCTTATCTGCTAATTTTTCACAAATGCTACTCACTTATAAAATCAATCATTTAAAACCATTAAACCTACTGTTTACCATCATATATTACTCTAAGCCTTCAATATATGACTATCAGTGCTATTATGGTAAATTTATGTTATAAAAAAGCCACACGTATTATAACGTATGGCTGTTTAAAATGCGAACGGCTGACCTAGAGTTATAAATTAATGACCTTTATAAAGCCCGCTAATTTTAGAAATAACTATTTAACATCTATAAAAAATTATTTAATCAATAGGAGCAAGCAAGTCTAACAATGCGGTTACGCTGCTTGATTGGGTAAGCTTTGGATTAATAACCACCCCCAAATAACGCTGCAATTCAATATTATCCGCCATATCTATACGTTCTAAATCTTGACTGACCATCGTTTGCGGCAGTACTGACCAGCCAAGTCCCACAGAGACCAACATCCGGATAGATTCTAGCGGGTTGGTACTCATCGTCGCGTATGGCTTTAGATTGTGCTTGGCAAATTCCGCTAAGGTGATCTGACTGGTAAAAGTATTGGCAGAGGGCAAGATAGCAGGGTAGCGCGCCAATTGCTCGAGCGTCACATTAGATTTGGTCGCTAAAGGCGATAAAGTGCCGGTCATAAAATAGAGCGGATCTGACCATAAGGTATGATAGGTCAAACGCTTATCGTAGACGGGCGGCAAGGTTAAAAATGCGAGTGATAAATCGCCATCGAGCACGGCCTTATGCGCGGTTTCTGAATCGACAAAATGCACTTCTAGTTGTACCGCAGGATAGGCTTGAATAAAATGCTTGAGCACAGGAGCAAGGTGGTGCAAGCCGATATGGTGGCTGGTGCCAATAACGAGTTTACCCGACACAATATGCTTTGAATGCTGGAGGTTTATTTTAAAGTTTTCATAATCTTCAAGCCAACGTTTGGCGTGCGGCAACATTTCACTGGCGGCTTGAGTCGGTACAATACCGCGCCCGACTGTATCAAATAAGGTGATGTTAAATTCATCTTCTAAGTTTTTGATGCGCTTACTGACCGCAGGCTGAGTGATAAACAGCTTTTCTGCTGCGCCTGAGATGCTGCCTGTGTGCATAACAGTGACGAATGTCGTCAAATTCGTGGTATTCAAACCGGTTTCCTTAGCTACGTAACGAGCTATAAATAAAAGTTGGCTAGCCTAATCATAATGAATTAGAAATAAAAGTTTGTGACTATGCAAAAATCATCAATTATTATTATAGGATTAGCCTGCTATAATCACAAGACATCAAGACGTATTATGACATATTTATTATATTAACTTGGTAATTGACCGTATAACACCTATATTGACGACCAATTTTATTGATTTACCCAAAGACCCCTCAAGTAGTATTGATATAGTTGCGTGAGGGACCAATTTAATAGACAGTGCTTTTTAATGGCTTTCCATAAAAAGTGCCTTTGAAGAACAGGTTTGATAAATAGTCTTGATAGACAGTAAATTGAATTTAAAAGACAGCGGTAATACAATGCCACGTTATCGATAGAGTGATTGATTAGACAAGTATGACAATTAGATAAAAGCCTCTAAAACCTAGCTCGCTGTGGTGTGAGCAGGCGCATAGAGTCAGTAATTAGCAACTAATAAAGGATAGCAACATGGCCGGTCAAACGTTATATGACAAACTTTGGAATGCTCACGAAGTCACCAAGCGTGATGACGGTTCGAGCCTGATTTATATCGACCGCCATCTATTGCATGAAGTGACGAGTCCGCAAGCATTTGAAGGTCTGGAGCTGGCCAATAGAGCGCCATGGCGTCTGTCGGCTAACATCGCTAGTCCCGATCATAATGTACCAACGGTGACCAAAGAGCGTTTAGAAGGCGTGCCTGGTATTAAGGATAAGGTGTCGCGCTTACAAGTACTCACCTTGGATGAGAATTGTGCGAAGTTTGATATCGCTGAGTTTACTATCAATGATGCGCGTCAAGGTATCTTGCACGTGGTCGGTCCTGAACAGGGTTTGGTATTGCCGGGTATGACGGTGGTTTGTGGTGATTCACATACTGCCACCCATGGCGCACTTGGCTGCTTGGCACACGGTATCGGTACCTCAGAAGTTGAGCATGTATTGGCGACTCAGTGCTTGATTCAAAAGAAATCAAAAAATATGCAAATCCGGGTCACCGGTAAGCTTGGCGCTGGCGTGACATCAAAAGATGTGGTACTTGCTATTATCGCCAAAATTGGCACCGCTGGCGGCACGGGGCATGCCATTGAATTTGCTGGACAAGTCTTTGAAGACATGAGCATGGAAGGTCGCATGACCGTTTGTAACATGGCCATCGAAGCAGGTGCACGCGTGGGTATGGTCGCAGTTGATGATACGACTATCGATTACGTCAAAGGTCGTCCTTATGCGCCAACCGCTGAGCAGTGGAAGCAAGCAGAAGCTTACTGGCGCACTTTATACTCAGATGCTGATGCCGTATTTGATACTATTATTGAGATTGATGGTAGCGAGATTGCGCCTCAGGTTTCTTGGGGTACGTCACCTGAAATGGTCGTCGATATCACGCAGTCGGTACCGACACCTGAGCAAGCCGTGGATGAAGCGCAAGAAGAAGGCTGGTTGCGCGCTTATACCTATATGGGTCTAACAGCAGGGCAGAAAATTACTGATATCCAATTGGATCGTATCTTTATTGGTTCGTGTACCAACTCGCGTATCGAAGATTTGCGTGATGCCGCCGCTGTTATCAAGGGTCGTAAGGTGGCGGACAATATTAAAGAAGCCATTGTCGTGGCGGGTTCTGGGCAAGTGAAGTTGCAGGCTGAAGCAGAAGGCTTAGATGCCTTGTTTACTGAGGCTGGATTTGAGTGGCGCGAGCCGGGCTGCTCTATGTGCCTTGCGATGAATGCCGATAAGCTTGAGCCACAAGAGCACTGTGCCTCGACGTCTAATCGTAACTTTGAGGGTCGTCAGGGTAATGGCGGTCGTACGCATTTGGTCAGCCCAGCGATGGCAGCAGCGGCAGCATTAGCGGGTCACTTTGTAGATGTACGGACGTTTTAATTTAGAACGGCTGAGAGAACAGAGATGAAAATACTGCTCTTTTTATTTTGCATACTGAGTAGCTCTCACCTAGCGATGGCTCGTGATTACTGTAATGGAAGATTTGCCTATTGTGTCGATGTGCCAAATCAATTGCAATGGTTGCCTGAAGCAGATAATGGTGACGGTCGTCATTTTAAGTTGCCCAACTCCAATGCCGATATTTTGGTCTTTGGCAGTAATACGCCAAGTGTCTTCTTTTATACAGATAGTGATTATCTGAAAGAAAAGCAGCATCGATATAAAACAGGCATGACAGTTACTTATGAGCGGTTAAAAGATAAAACCTATACAGTAAGTGGTTATAGAGAGGATGGTCAAGTTTTCTATCATGTTATTAAGGTTAATAATGGTCAGGAAGTAGTATTACATCTGAACTATCCTGAGAGTGAAAAAACTAAAATGACAAGTATTGTTAAACAAATGGCACGCTCTTTTAAGCTTCATTAAGCAGCTAGAAAATTTACGTTAGTAATCGATATTTTAAGGAAAAACCATGCAAGCTTATAACACCCAAACCGGTATCGTTTGCCCACTCGATCGCGCGAACGTCGATACCGACCAAATTATCGCCAAACAATTTTTAAAATCCATTAAACGTACGGGCTTTGGCGTCAATTTATTTGATGATTGGCGTTATCTCGACGAAGGCTATCCGGGTCAAGATAACAGCACTCGTGTAATTAACCCAGATTTTGTCTTAAATAAGCCCCGTTATCAAGGCGCTACTATATTGCTGGCACGCAGAAACTTTGGTTGTGGCTCGAGCCGTGAGCATGCACCTTGGGCACTTTCAGAATATGGCTTTCGTACTATCATTGCCCCAAGCTTTGCCGATATTTTTTATAATAACTGCTTTAAAAATGGCATGCTGCCAATTGTCTTAGATGAAGCCATTGTTGATACCCTGATGAAAGCAACGCTTGCCAATGAAGGCTATGAGTTGACCGCCGACCTCGAGCGTCAAGTGGTTATTACCCCAAGCGGTGAAGAGTATGCTTTTGAGGTCGATGAGTTTCGTAAGCATTGCTTGCTAAATGGTCTTGATGATATCGGTCTTACTTTGCAGCAAAGCGATGCGATTAAAGACTATGAGCATAAAATGATGCAAAAAACGCCTTGGATATTTAATGACGTTAGAGCATAGAGCGTGACTGATAGACCAGTGGCTATAAAAAACCGATGAACAATAGTAATGCAGCGTTGAGTTATGCTGATGAACTGGCTAGAATGAAGGGTAACTTATCTTCCATATTAAATAGTAGCCGTCATTATGAATAAACAACGTTATGCTGTCTGGACAAGTATGGCTGTCGCTGCAAGTTTATTGTTAACAGGCTGTCAATCATTGACGGGCTATAAACAAATAGACAAAGCAGATAGTGCTAAGGTGCGTGCAGGGAACATCCAACCTGTTGCGGGTGAGGTGAATATTTCTTGCCTAGGTACTTATCATTGTGAAATTGTGCAGATTGACAAAACTTTAGTCATTGCTCCGGATACCCACGAGCCGGTCAGTCCTGACATGCTGGTTACCATGCCCGTTATCGAAGGCGATAAGTCGGCACAAGAACAGATGAGTATTGATATGGCACCGCTGCTGAATAATAATGCGGTCAAAATCGTTCCACTGTCTAAATCTGGTATGCCAGGATTGACCAATTACTACGCACGGGTCAAACCTGCAAAACGCGAAGTACAGGTTAATTTCTATCCAGAAAATAACGTCGGCTATGTTGAGCGTTTTGCGATTATTCATGATTTCGTCGAACCAGGCACTTATCAGTTGCGAGCTTATCAAAAAAAATCTAGTGACAATTCAGGCAGTCTGTTAGACACAGCATCACCCGAGCCTTTATGCATCGAGCTGTCGCAAGATAAAAGTTTGCAGCGTCGATTCTGTAAGCAGTTGGACGCTGAGCATCAAGGAGAGTTTGTAGAGACCAGCATTGTTGAGCAAAAATCTACGCAAGCAAAAACGGTGGCTTGATAGTGATGGCTAGCCTCTCGATTTGATTATTTTGCAACATTTAGCTAAATAAGAAACAACGACCTCTTGAGTACTGACTACCATTGATAATGGTGGTCTATTATTGCATTTGTCGCTAGAGGTCGTTTTTTATAAAGCGGCAATACAGCTTTAGCACTACCAATCAATAAAAAACTATTTACCCAAAAGGATCTGTATGGCAACGATTTTAACATTAGCGGGCGATGGTATCGGCCCTGAAATCATGACTCAAGCCGTTGATGTGCTTAAGGCTGTCAATAATAAGTTTGAATTAGGCTTAACCCTTGAATCTGGATTAATTGGTGGTGTGGCGTTTGATGCCACGGGTGAACCATTGCCAGAAGAAACGCTACAACGTGCGCGTGCAGCAGATGCGGTGTTATTGGGTGCGGTGGGTGGTCCTAAGTGGGATGGTATTGAGCGTAGCAAACGTCCTGAGCGTGGTTTACTTAAAATTCGTAGTGAGCTGGGTTTATTTGCCAATCTGCGCGTAGCCAAACTTTATCCGCAGCTTGTTAATGCCTCAAGTATCAAGCCTGAGATTATCTCAGGTCTGGATCTACTGATTGTCCGTGAATTGACGGGCGGTATTTATTTCGGTGAGCCACGCGGTATCCGAACCTTAGAGAACGGCGAGCAACAAGGCTATAACACCATGGTGTATAGCACCAGTGAGATTCAGCGTATCGGTAAGGTTGCTTTTGAATTGGCAAAAACACGCGCACAGGCTGCAGGTACGCCAGCCAAGGTTTGCTCAATCGATAAAGCCAATGTCTTAGAAGTCACTGAGCTGTGGAAGCAGACGATGATTGAGATGCAGCAAGCGGATTATAATGACGTAGCGTTATCGCATATGTATGCTGACAATGCTTGTATGCAGCTGATTAAAGATCCTAAGCAGTTTGATGTCATGGTGACGGGCAACATGTTCGGCGATATCTTGTCTGATGAAGCCGCTATGTTAACGGGCTCTATCGGTATGCTACCGTCTGCCAGTCTTGATGCTGCCGGTAAGGGTATGTATGAGCCGTGTCATGGTTCAGCGCCCGATATTGCTGGCCAAGACAAAGCCAATCCCTTGGCAACGATATTGTCTGTGGCGATGATGCTACGCTATACCTTTAAACAAGAACAAGCTGCACAAGCGATTGAGCAAGCGGTCAGTGAAGTGCTCGATGATGGCTTACGTACCCTTGATATCTTGGACAGCACTGAGGCAGGCTTGAAGCAAGTAGGCTGTCAAGAAATGGGTCAAGCGGTATTGGCTAAACTGGTATAAATAAACTGCGCTAATAGCTCCTTTACAATATATTTTAATCGTCTGATTTTTCTACTAAAACCCATAAATTGCTCAGCAGTTTATGGGTTTTTTATGCGCCGACGATTCGACATTACTGATGAGAACAATTCAGTCGTAAAATTCAGGATGCGGCACTTACAATACTGATCAGGCAGGCGTTGCATTAACACAGACACCGTAGGATAAGGCGTTTAGTAACACAAAGCCGTTATATGCTCACAACGGAATATGGCAATATTGGTAACTTCCAAATAAGCAGTAATAATGTTATTCCTCCAAAGACTGCTCATTAGCAATGTAAACGATAGATGTAAATAGTGGGTAAGAATAATAAGTACTAATAACGAAATTTCTAGAGCGTGTCCTCATTTTTAGCCTATTTATTTCAGATTGAGGACACGCTTTAATAAAACAAAAAATAATTTTAGGAGCATTACATGTATCAATTGACAAAAATAAGCACTGCGTTATTGGCGATTGGTTTATCAACCACTGTTTTCATAGGTCAAAGCGTAGCAGCAACCACTGAAAATATGACAGCGACCGATGAAAGCACGGCAGCAACCCCTGAAGATACGCAGGCAACCAATGAGACTACGACGACGAATACTGCTAATGTCCCTAACCAAGTCGCCACCAACAGAGATATCATCAACGGAGCTATTCCCAACAAACCTAACCCGAACATGCTTGGTAAGGCCGTGAGAGATGATGCTACTGATATGAGTCCAGTGACCAATGGGGTTAGCCAAAAGCTGACGGGCAACAGTAAGACCGCCGTATCGCTGAATAAATTTTTACCCACGATTAAGTACAGTACAGAAAATCTGCCAGCGACTGCTCAAAAAGTGAATGCAGCCAATTGGCAGGCGGGGGCAGATATCGATCGTAATACGGGCACAAAGTTGCAAGCATTATTAAATTGGCAGCACAGCGGCGTTGGTCCTGTGGATGGCTATTGGGGTAAAAACACCCGTAAAGCCATGCAAGCGTTCCAAAAAGCCAAGGGCTTGACGGTCACAGAGACATTAAATAACGAAACGTGGCAAGCATTAACCAAAAACGACAAACTGCTGGCGCAACCCGTATTGGTCAGCTATCAGTTGAGCGAGGCGGATGTCAATATCAAAACCACGACCATTCCAGCAGCAGCAAAAGAAAAAGCAAAGCTCGAGGGGATGTATTACGAAAGCGTGATAGAAGGACTGGCGGAAAAATTCCATATCAGTGAAAAGTATCTTAAAGCGCTTAATCCCAATGCCAGTTTTAGTGCTGGCGAAACCATCATCGTCTACAATCCGGGTAATCCGAACACCAAGGCTGTCAGCCGCGTGGTCGCTGATAGAACGACTGAAACGCTCTACGCTTACGATGCGCAAGACAATTTGGTCGCCAGCTATCCAACCACCGTAGGCAGCACGGCAACGCCATCGCCCACAGGCACGCACACCGTAGCAGTCAAGGTGCATGAGCCTAATTATACTTATACTGCTGATGATGGTAGTAAGGCGATTATTCCACCTGGCCCTAACAACCCTGTAGGAATGGTATGGATTGGACTAAGCAAGCCCTCGTATGGTATCCACGGTTCGCCAGACCCTGCTCGTATCAGTCGCCAAGCCTCGGCAGGTTGCGTACGTTTGACCAACTGGGACGCGTTAGCGCTGCTAGGCGTCATTCAAAATGGGGCAACCGTAACATTTAAATAACGGTTCAGTATTAGGGCGTGTCTTCAATTCAAGCGCTTGTATCTATATGGGCTAAAAATGGCTAAATTTTGCCAAACATCGTCAAATAGCTGATTAATATCCCAATATTATTTGCGCTATTTTCCTCGTTTGACGGCAATTTATCTCATTTTTATGAGCATTTTTAAAATGAGGACACGTCCTAGTAAATCTTAAAAGCCGGACAAAAAAATACCGCTGTTGAATAGCGGTATTTTTTTATGATAAAAACCAATAACTAGCATATGATAGGCAATAATGAGTAGGTTAGCAATATCATTATTATTATCCGTTAAACCACTCAAGAATTTATATCAGTGCAAACCGTTTATTAATAAAACGTCTCGATACAAATGCCGTTATAACCATTCTAGGAAATAATAATTTAGTTTTTGCCACGATAAGTGATACGACCTTTAGATAAATCATAAGGTGTCATTTCGACCTTCACTTTATCACCCGTCAAGATACGAATGTAATGCTTGCGCATCTTACCTGAGATGTGTGCAATGATTTCGTGTCCGTTTTCTAAACGAACTTTAAACAATGTATTTGGAAGGGTGTCAATGACTTCGCCTTCAAATTCAATAATCTCGTCTTTTGCCATAATTTGTATCAATCAATTAAAAATAAGCCGATATTATACGTAAGTTTGCTGATTAAAGCAATACAGCCCTAGGTTTTTACTTGACAGTCTGTAACTGTTATGTATGTCCATTGAGGTTCATTCAGTCGGGCAAATTTAGCCAAATGGGCGTTAAAGGGGCGTTAGGTAATAGCTGCTGAAAGCGTTCAGGATAGTAGGCGTTAATAAAATACAAGCCATCACCAGAGGCGGTAGGCGGTGCAATGGTACGGTCTTTTTTGGCTAAAATATTTAAAAAATCGCTTGGCTCTAAGTCATGTCTCCCAATAGCATATAATGTGCCCATCAAGTTACGCACCATGTGATGCAAAAAACCATCTGCTTGGATATCAAAAACAATGAACTGACCATGAGCAAATAACCTAGCATGGCTAACGTTACGTACCGGCTGATTAGACTGACAAGCCGCCGCGCGGTAGCTGCTAAAATCGTGAGTACCGACGATATCGGCAGCCGCCAATTGCATCGCCGCCAAGTCGAGTGGCTCATAGATATGCGTTACTTGATGATTTAAAATAGCAGGGCGCTGTGCTTGATTTAGGGTGATATAACGATAACGGCGGGCAATGGCACCGAAACGCGCATGGAAGTCCGCTGGCATCGGTTGAATCCAGCGCAGGGCGATGTCATCAGGCAACAAGCTATTGACGCCGCGCAACCAGTTTTGCGTAGGCCGATAAGCACGGGTAGTAAAATGGGCAATCATATTGCTGGCATGCACACTGGCATCGGTACGACCAGCGGCGATCACTTCTACCGGTTCATTGGCGACCTTACTGATGGCAGTCTCTAGCGCTTGTTGGACACCGAGCACTTCTCGTTGACGTTGCCAGCCATGGTAATGAGTACCCAAAAACTCAACCGCAATCGCTAAGGTATAAATGGGTGAATCGTCAGACGCTATATGCTTAATCTCAGTCATGGTGTGTTCAAAATATATACAGTTGAGTAGGAGGTAGTGGTCTGTTAGCGTTTTTTAATGGTTGTACCAGCTTGGGTGACATTATTCAGCCAGCGCTGTCGACGCCTTGCAGGACTGTCATAGCGCAGCAGCAGCCATAATAAGCGAGCATAAATAGCGGGGATCGTTAAGCGCCCGCCGGCTATTACATGATAATCATACTGCCAACTACCAGCAGCGTAACTATCGCTCACCCCGCCAAAGGGCGATTGGCTGGCACAGATCACCATGTGGCCGCGCTCATAAGCCAGTTGTAGAGCAGCTGCCAGCGCGTCCGAATAGGGGACATTGCCTGCGCCAAATCCTAGTAGCATAATGCCAGAGGGTGGCTGCGACAATAATGCTTGTAGCTGATTGCTCATCACCTCGGTGTCATTAGGCAAACAGTATAAAGCATGGATGCGCACCTGCTCAGCGCGACCTTGAATAGCATCAATTATATCGTATTGGTCATCAAGCCAATGCTGTCGCCGCGTGTCTGGTAATGCTCTTATATAACTATTGGCAGGATAAGCGGCTCGAGAATGTCCGGTAAATGCCATTAGATCATGACTGTGTATCTTTTGCACCGTTTGTGCTGGCCATGACTCACCACCAAAGCAAATTTTAATGCCTGATTCGCCAGCCGCTGCGAGTTTTAAGGCGTCAGTCAGATTGTCCCATGCGTCACTATTGGCATCGACACTATAGTCATGCAACACTTCACTGTCTAGTAACGGGCGCATACTGCCAGTCACAACGATACTAATATCGCTACCGGCGAACGCTTCTGCTAAAAACGCCCCTAAATAACTTAAGGTGTCAGTACCAGTGATTAAGACAAAGCGTCTGTTACCTTGTGCATAGGCGCTTAATAGGAGTGTATAAAAATGTACAAAGTTGCTGGGAGTCAGTTGGCTGCTGTCTTTAATTAATGCATTGTCAAGCCATGAAATCTTAGGTAGATGGCTCGCATTATCTTGCTTAGCCAGCAGTTGTTGCAATGTAGGCAAAAATATTTCAGCAGATAAAGGTGCTAAGGGTCGTCCGTAGCTACCAAAAGTACCACCAGCATAAATGAGGTGAATAGGGTCGGATAAGTTTTTTGTCATAACAGAGGATGGCATAGTATGGACGCAGTCAATGAATGTGAAAAAAAGAGAGGAAAGCTTAGGAATGATAGGTAGTATGATAATAGATATTATAAAGGTTAAATGCAAAAAAAATCAGCAAGTATTTATTCTAAATGATATAGAAAATACTTGCTGATACGAGAAGAGGTTATTGACTATGCGGTGCGGTCGAGTAGCACTTGAGCTTGCTGCTGCTGTTCGCTAGTACCTTGAGTGATGACTTCATTTAGCAAACGTTTGGCACTATCATATTCACCCAACTGTAAGTATTGACCAGCTAGATCTAAAGTGACTTGATTGCTATCCAAGGTTTTAACAAAGTCAAAGTCTGCGGCGAAACGTGAAGAGAAGTCTTCAGTTATTTCGACCTGATTGTCAGTAACAATCTCACTGTCTAGCGCGCTTAAGTCAGGTTCAGCTTCAACGGGTGTCGCTGCCGTTGGTGCATCTGCTAGCGAGTCAAAGTCAAAATCATCACCTATCAAAGTATTGTCATCGAACATCAATGGCATAGTAGGTGTAATGCTAGACTCTTCACGAGTATTTTCTACGTTATTATCATCGAGCTGAAACTCTTCAGAACTATTGTCTTCAAAGCTGCTGTCTTCAAAGCTGTCACTTTCAAGGTCATTGTCTTTAAAGTTGTTCTCTTCAAGGACAAAATCACCAAGATCATTATCTTCCACAAGAGCAGGTTGTTCACTCTCTAAGACATCATCGGTAGGCAGTGATTCATCGATGTCATCTAACGATAAGGTAAGGTCATCTTCGCTATTTTGAGGTGCATCTATAGTGGCTTCATTAGTCGCTTGCTCAGCATCTGCATCCACAGCAGTCTCTAAGTCTGCAAAATCTAAGACAAAGTCTTCATCTTCTAGCGTGATGTCTTCAGACGCGCTATCAATAACAGCGGCATTGACAGAAGGCTCGGTATTATTATCGGCTTGTGCAGGCACATCAAGGCCAAAGTCGAAGTCGCTGATATCATCGTCTTGAATAGTAGGCGTAGCATTGCTAGCGTCTAGAGCCAGATTTTCTTCTTCAGCGATATCGACCTGACTGACCGGCATAATACTAGTAGCAGTTGGCTCGTCAACATCATCTTCTAAGTCACTAAGTGTTAGCTCAAAGGTGTCATCGACGTTTTCAGTGGTAGCGCTGACATCATTAAAATCATCAGATACTGCGGGTTTTTCAGTAGGCGTATCGAGTAAAGAAATCGCACTATCTTCGGCAGAAACGGTATCTTGGACAGTAGGTGTATTATTGACTTGGCTGGCAGGTAAGTCAAAATCTAAACTTTCAAAGTCAGTATTTTGAGTATCTTGCGCCGCGACTGCATGTTGTGCTACTTGATTCTGCTCTTCAACCAGCAAGGCTTTTAGTTCGTCAGCTTGTGCAATGCTTTTTGCATCACTATGACTTTTGATACCGTCATAAACTCTATAAAAGTCATCTGTTTGATTGATGGTCGCGTATATACCCAGCAGCTTAAGTGATAGCTGGCTGTCATTGGGTTTTTCTATGAGACCACGATTGAGGGTTTCGATGGCTTTGTCGTAGCGCTGTTGATCGATAAAACGCTGAGCAACCGACAGATTATCAAACTTGCCTTCGTTACTCGCGTTTTGCTGCGTAGGACGATGCTGATTGGCTCCAGAAGTGGTTACTGGGGCATTGGCTGCCAAGTTTTTACCAGCCTGTATAGGCGCGCGTGCCGATGGTTTTTGCGCTTTATTTTTGCGCATTACCAAGACAGCTATTAGTAAAATAAGCACCAGTCCGGCGATGATATATAGCATATTGTCCATAGTTACTCCCACGCCTACGATCACTGTTTGCAGTACACTGCGCTGATCAGTCAGGCAATTATTGATTGCGTAATTTTTTGAGACGAGCTTGAAGCTCCGCCAGTTTTTGGTTTTGTAATTGCAGTTTTCTAGTATAGCTGTCGAGTGTACTGTTGGTTTTTGACAGGCGCTGCGCTTGTGATGCCGCTTTCTGCCTAGAGGCTTTGAGCGTCGCTAAAGTTTCTGTACTGAGACCATTACCCGTGGTGGTTGCTGCTTTGGCTTGAGTCCCATCGGCGTTGCCATTTTTATTGGCATCGTGACCGGGCGCGAGTACAGAAAAGCGCGCTGTTGGCAATGTCTGAGTATTAGTAATGGCTGGCTTCTCAGGATTTTTGGCTGCTTGAGTTGTCTTAGATGGTTGCTCAGGCGCTGTCTTAGGCATTATTTTTGCCGCTGGTTTTGCTGCCGCTATTTCCTTACCGCTAGGGGTGTTTGCGCTCATTCGATATCGTCTTTGAGCATCAATAGCCGCTTCTAGATTTTGCTGTGATGGCACAACCTCATAGTCGGGTAAGCTCAGCTTAGCGTCTGCTTTGAGTTGATCTGCGTCTTTATTGATAAAAGCATTCGGGTTTTGAGCCTGAATCTGTTTCATGACCGTTTGAACGTCTAGATTGTTTTTCTGAGCAACCTGCTGGGCAATGACCCACAAA
The DNA here is from genome assembly GCF_002836005.1 of Psychrobacter sp. Sarcosine-3u-12. Classification (NCBI taxonomy): domain Bacteria; kingdom Pseudomonadati; phylum Pseudomonadota; class Gammaproteobacteria; order Moraxellales; family Moraxellaceae; genus Psychrobacter; species Psychrobacter sp. Sarcosine-3u-12. The sequence continues at coordinate 32,874 of NZ_PJBY01000071.1, read as the reverse complement.
CTATCGTTACGCTGTACTTGATAGTCAACTGGCGTGCTACTAGCGTTGTTAGTTCCTGTACCATTTGTAGCTGCGACATTGCTATTTACTGTTGGCGTAGCTGAAGCAATCTCGCTAGAGGGGATATGGCTTGGCGCTGTAGTAATAGCGTTGCCAGTATTTACCGCAGGTATAGCTGCAGCGTTTGCAGCATTAGCGTTTGCAACATTGTTAATTGGTAGCGACGATGCAGACGAGTTTACCATGATGCCACTATTGCTCTTATTACTAGGCTGTATCTGTCTTGTGATTTGAATATTCAGAATATCGAACTGTTTATCAGTGATTTCAGCCGTCGTCTCATTATTTACCGCGACATTGTTAGCCATTACTTTATTAGCGATTACTTTGTTTTCGGTAGAATTGTTAGCTGCCTTGACTATAGCGCTGGTATCGTTACCACTAGCAGCCGTTGTCATAACGCTGTTGTCAGTATTTGCACGACCATTGTCCAAACGACTGACCGACTCACGGCTATTATCATTAGCGCCAACCAAAGCAACGCTATCATTGATACTAAAACTGCCATTCAAACGGCCATTATCCAAGCGGCTAGGGGCATAAACAGGGCTATTGCTTTGTAGCGTAGACGCAGTATTTTCCGGCAAGTTTGGCGTAACTGTCGGGGCTTGAATAGAGGCTTGAGCAGTGCGCACAGGCATTTTAGCCGCTGACAATGTTGTTGCAGTTGCTTTTGTTAATTCTGTTGCTTTAGGTGTTGATATCAGTGGTGGCGGCGCACCTCTTCTAACCGTCAACGGTTTGGCATTGGTGGCTGACACGACAGGTAAATTAGGTTTTTTTGCCCCTGTCACGATGTTTTTGGCGGCTTTAATCGGTACGCTCTCATCAAGAGGCATGAGTAATGTCTTAGGAATGACATTACGTTGACCCCCGTCATTAATGGCTAAGACCACATCGGCAAAAGGCTTAGAGACGGGCTGCGTGGTATTGATCAAAACCTGACCGCTGGTCGCTGATGTTGGTCTAAAGCTAACCGTCATCGAATCTGTTGACGTCAGCCCCATTTGTTGATAAATAACAGGATTGGCCAAGCTGGCTGAAAAGTCGGCGGCTTTAATATCAGTGACCATAATGCTGGCAGTCAAGGGTTCGTGCTGTGCAGAGGTGACAACAGTCTTACCGATCGTTGCTGCTTGCGCGCTAGAAGATATAGCCACATAGCCTATGGAATAAAGTAACGCCATCGACACCGCACAATTTACAGTAGTCAAGCGATGAGATAAATGACAAGACATGTGCAGCCCTTAGAATGTGAGTTACCTGTGCTGTTATAACAAAATACGGTTTAGTTTACCAGTTTATTTCATAGACGTTGTTTTTTAGTAGCTACTGTACAGTAATGCTGACTGATAATATTTTAAGTAAAGAGTATTATTTCACTTTTTTATCAAGGAGCATCGCATCGCCATAGCTAAAAAAGCGATATTCAGCTTGGATAGCATGTTGATACGCTTGTTCGATAGCGCCCTTACCTGAAAATGCTGATACAAGCATTAATAGTGTGGACTTGGGCAAGTGAAAATTCGTCAGCAGTCGGTCTATGACGCCAAACTTAAAGCCAGGATATATAAAGATATCGGTGTCGCCTGACCAGCTAGAAAGCGCGTTGCCGTCAACTGCCGTTTTTTGATACGCCGTTTCAAGGACACGCGTCACCGTTGTACCAATAGCGATGACTTGCTTGCCGTTTGCATGGGTTTGATTAATAAGATCGGCGGTTGGTTGTGGCAGATGTGCGTATTCGCTGTGCATGGTGTGGTTGAGTAAGTTATCCGTTTTAACAGGAGCAAAAGTACCCGCGCCAACGTGCAAGGTAACAAACGCTGTATGAATGCCTTTTGCCGAAAGCTTATTTAATACCGTTTCATCAAAATGTAGGCTGGCTGTGGGTGCGGCGACGCTGGCAAGCTTGGCTGGATCATGAAAGACCGTTTGATAACGCGTATTGTCTGTGTCATCAGCATGACGCTCAAAGTAGGGTGGAATGGGCAACTCACCATAAAGCTCTAAATGAGGGAGAATAGACGCATCAAAGGCTAAAATAAACAAATTGTCTTGCCGACCAATCATTACGCAGCCCATATGACCCTCAGCGAGCGTTAATCGCTGCCCCAGTTTTGGCGCTTTACTGGCTTTGACATGGCAAAGGGCCACATGCTCTCTAATAACTGGTTGCTCGTCCGTCGTCACTAAGTGCAGAGTCGCTATATCCAAATCCGAGAGTTCAATCAAACGCTCAATCAATACCTCCACCTTGCCGCCGGTATCCTTTTGACCAAACAAGCGCGCTTTCATAACTTTGGTATCGTTAAATATGATCAAATCGCCCGCATTTAATAAATCAGGTAATTGCGCAAATAAACGATCCTCTACTGGACTGACCTTATCATTACTGTCGGCAGGCAGGTATAACAATTTTGAGGCTGAACGCTCTGACAACGGGTAACGAGCAATCAAGCTATCTGGCAGCTCATAATCGTAATCATCTACGCTCAAATAGTTTAAGCTATCATTGTTTCCATCAATATGAATGGCAGTATTACTATCGGCAACTACAGGGTGAGAATTGGTCATAATCAGTCTTTGAAAGGATAGAATTTTGGCGTAATTGTAGCAGAAATCAGAATATGAAAGGATAATTACTAAAGAATGACTCAGTATAAAAGTTATTTTGATCACCCAAATAGCCTAAGCATTTTTATCAATCACAATTAATCCTATAGTTGTTCCACCAAAGAAATATTAGGGTCTGTTGAACATTCAAATGAGGCACTGGCAGTGGCTATTTTTTAGACAATACGCAGTGAAACTCTTGACGCCTAGTCATTCTAGGTTAGATAATTTCGCCATGTATTGGCAAAAAATAGCCCTGCCCTGAAAGGCTGATACTAAAATCACCCCAAACGTTGTTGTAAACCTAGCTAAGGTCTCGACATTATCGTCGGTTTACGCCTGATTTGATAAAAGGTTTGGGACGATTTTAGCAATCAGTAGTCCTAATATTTGAATGTTCAACAGACCCTAGGTTATTCAAATAAATTTAACTGTGGTAATAATTGTGTGGCAGGGGTCAATGAAGAATAAGTCACCCCAACCAGCCTAATAGGCAGCTCGCGTGGAATGTCTAAAAACAGCTTATCTAACCAGTAGTGAGCATCTATAGCATTCACAAATGCAGTCGATAAGGTGTGTGAGCGCGTAATTTGAGTAAAGTCTGCGTATTTGATTTTCAGTGTAATGGTATAAGCAATCAATTGCTTCTTTTGCATTTGTCTAAATGCATCGTCATTTTGCTCGTAGATTTGTGCTTTTAGTTCGTCGTTATTGTTTAGATTGTCTCTAAATGTGGTCTCAGAGCCTACCGATTTATGCGTGCGCTCAGATTTGACAGGGCGCTCATCACGACCATGAGCAATGTCATGATAAAACTGGCCACGCTTACCAAACTCCTGCACCAATATAGCGGCTGGCGTGCGTCGAAGGTCGGCGCCATTGCTCACACCCATCGCATGGAGGCGCTTGGCAGTTGCTTTGCCAATACCATGAAAGCGCTCGATAGGTAGTGTACTAATAAAAGCATCAGCATCAGCTGGGGTGATAATCGCTGTACCGTTAGGCTTATTAATATCAGAAGCAATTTTGGCTAGCATCTTATTAAATGACACGCCTGCAGAGGCTGTTAATCCAGTTTGTTCTAAGATTTGCGCCCGTAACCAATTGGCCATCAAAGTCGCAGAACCTTGCTGGGCTTGCAAACCCGTGACATCGAGATAAGCTTCATCCAAAGATAACGGCTCAATATGCGGTGTCAAGCGGTGCATGATACTGCGGATATCGCTACTGACCGCACGGTAGACATCAAAGCGTGGTCGCACAAATACTACTTCAGGACAGCGTTTGCGCGCCTCGTAACAGGACATCGCCGAGCGCACACCAAATTTACGGACTTCGTAGCTAGCTGCAGCTACCACGCCGCGACCATTTGGGTCACCACCAACTACTAATGGCTTGCCACGTAGCTCAGGAAAATCACGCTGTTCAACACTGGCATAAAAAGCATCCATGTCGATGTGAATAATCTTACGCAAGCTTGGTTTGATAGAAGCAGTCATGACAACTATTTTACCTGATTTGGTGATTATTTTGGTATTGATTGTAGGAGGTGGGAACGAGCTACGATGATATGCTTGAATGAACAGATCTAAGAAAGTAACAGACATAAATAGCTCTGATTTAAACTTCTAGTGAGTTAGTGTGCCTCTATTGATAGGCTTATCTTTATCATCGCATGAAATTTTTCTTAACAGTTATTTTAATAATTATTCTAATAATTGTGCGGTGACTATCTGGTCATCGATAAATTAATACCGTTTATCATAAATAAATGCTTTTTATATTACAGTTTTACTTCTGAAGTTTTACACTAGAATTTCAACAGAAGTAAACGACTGTTGAAAGGACAAAAAATGCCTTATCCGCTTAGTTACTAAAATAATGATAGGTGTTGTTTATAGCTCAGGCCATGCTTTTAGAGCAAGTAATAGCACAAGTCATCATCGTAAAAAGATGTCTTTTTAATGATGATGCAAGACAATTAAGGAGCTGCTGATGAATAACGAATTAAAAGGGAGCGATTTGACAAGAGCAATGCTGACACGTGGTGATAAAGAGATATGGTGTGCAGTTTGTGATAACAGCGATGAGCAAGCAATGATGGATCATTATGGTAATGATTTTACCGCTTATATTGTCTCATTCTATGACGGATATTTTTATTGTAGCAGCGGAACACCTTGGGGTTACGCAGTACCAATCAAAATAAGTGCTGTCATGCAATATGAGGTAGGAATATAAACATAATGACCAATCATGCTGGCACAAAAAAACCTCCAAAATAGGAGGCTTTATTGTTAATAAATAATGGTACCAGTGGTCGGACTCGAACCGACACGCTTTATAGGCAACGGATTTTGAATCCGTCATGTCTACCAATTCCATCACACTGGCATGTTAGGTGATAAAGTCTATTGTGCCAAACCTTATCGAATTGGGCTACAGTGTTTTCTGTATAGGCTGCGTATTATAGCAGCCTATTTTTGAGCGTCAAGAATTATTTATAATAATTGTGCTTTTAATCACATTAATCTTAACCGACAAAGGCGCGCTCAACCGCATAGTCCGCTTGCACGCCCATGCGTGGCGACACAGTGAGACCAAAACCATCTAAAATCTCAGAGACTTCCGCATTGAATGGCATGCTGCCACAGATCATGACACGGTCATCGTCTTTATTCATCGGTGGCAAACCAATATCTTCAAAAAGTTTGCCTGATTTCATTAAGTCGGTAACACGGCCTTGATTTCTAAATTCTTCACGAGTAACCGTTGGATAGTAGATAAACTTCTCGCGGAACCATTCGCCAAAGATTTCATCGTTGGGCAGCTCATTTTCGAACATGTTACGATACGCCAAATCATCTGCATAACGAACGCCATGCACCAAGATGATTTTATGAAAGCGCTCATAAACCTCAGGGTCACGTGCCAAGGCCAAAAATGGCGCAAGCCCCGTACCAGTGGACAACATATAAAGGTGTTTACCGGGTAGTAGATCGTCTAAGACTAGCGTGCCGGTGGGCTTTTTGCTGACCAATAGCTCATCGCCGACTTTGATATGTTGTAGGCGTGAGGTCAAAGGGCCGTCTTGAACCTTGATAGAAAAGAACTCTAGATGGTCTTCATAGTTAGGGCTAGCAATCGAATAAGCGCGTAGCAGTGGTCTGCCATCGACAGCGAGACCAATCATCGCAAACTCGCCATTGCGAAAGCGTAAGCCATCGTCACGTGTGGTTTTGATGCTAAATAAGGCATCATTCCAATGATGAACCTCTGTAACCGTTTCGGTGCGAAGTTTTGACATAAAGTCCTCGTTAATAAGTCGCTATTTTTATCGTTAAGTGTAAATGAGTATGAAATTAGAATTTTCAATGATAGCTGTTGGACGCTAACCATATATTATATAAGCGGGTAATTATTATTAAAATATTAAAATGACTATAAATGCTCATGCTTTGAAATATTTTTTAGCCAAAAACCAATAATATTGTGAATGTATGAAGCAAGTTACAAAGCATTTTTTTTACATTTATACAAGGAGTCGTAGGCTAGTCATAAGGTTTTTGTCCTCATAAGCACTATAGGTATTGTATGAATGCAAGCCATTCTCAATAAATTTCACGCTCATAATACCAAACTTTAAAATAAAAATCTGTCTAGCAGCCACGATGTACCATGATAAAATGGAATATCGTTAGTGAGTAATTTTGTATGCTTGAGCCAATTGGCTCGATAAAGACCGTTTGTTATCAGTGGAGTGACCATATGTCTGGCGATAATGCCTTGTTGAATGACCAGCATCGAGCACCAATCATTGGCTACCATCGTGCGCCGCTCTCACAGAAGTTTGGTGCGCCAAGACAACCGAATTTGGTGGCGCTGACTAGTGTGATTGAGATGCTAGCGCCTTACGATACGCCAGCGGCATTCATTGGCTTAGACACTTTTAGCCATATTTGGATCAGCTGGCAGTTTCATCACAACTATTTATATAAAGACAATCAGAATCACAAAAACGAACAGGAACATCAAAACGACCAACTTGATACCACAGGTAGCGGTTTTCGACCACAAGTTCGACCGCCAAGGCTTGGTGGTAATCAAAAAATAGGCGTGTTTGCCAGTCGTAGTATGTATCGACCATCCGCTTTGGGATTGTCTGTGGTGAAACTTGAGCGTATTGAGGTGATACAAGGTCGGGTATTAATTATCATCAGCGGTGCTGATATGATAGATGGGACGCCCATTATCGATATCAAACCTTATGTGGCTTATAGTGATGCATTGAGTCATGCAAAAAGTGGTTTTGCGCAAACTGCGCCGCACTTGTTGGATGTGACGATTATCGAGCTGGCTTATGAGCAGTTTTTGCAAATTGTCGCCAATCAAAGTGCGCAAAATGCAGCGGTAGAAAATGCTCAAAATAAGCAATCATCAGTTAAAGCAGTCATTGATAAAACTCAAAAACAGTTAATGATGGCTGATCTAGACACTATCAAAGCCTTAATCGCCCAAGATCCACGTCCTGCCTATCGGCGCACCGAGTTAAATAAGCGTTTTACCATGCGCTATAAATCTGTTGATGTCAGCTTTCAGCTGATAGAATCGGGACAGTTGCAAATAACGGCCGTTGTAGCAGTGACTTCTTAGCATGAAATTGGCGCACTGTATTTATGCTTTATCAAAGCCATGAAAGTGAAAGCTATAAACTGCTGATTTGTGAAATATTTATTGACCAATAAAAGAAGAAAAATATGTCTGCTCAAAAATATTCGATCGTGATTGATTTACGTTGGTGTCTTGATGAATTACTAGCAGATAGAGTAATTGATCAGCGCGGCTATAATCTGGTGATAACCAGTCGCCGTGACAAGGCGCAGCATCCGCTTCTGACGATTAGTGAGTTTGGGTTGCCTAATGATCATGCGTTTGATGATCATGCGCTTGATGGTCATGCTGAGAGTAAATTAACGATAGCATGGCTCAATCAATGGCTAGCGGCCAAAGCAGACATGCCACTTGTGCGTATTGATCCGCTGAAAGTTGATGTGCCAGCCGTCACGCAGCTGATGTCGTTCGAATATGCGCGCTCGCAGCATATTTTGCCGATTGAGGTCACGTTAAATGAAGTGGTCATCGGTACCGATCAGCCGTTTTATACAGACTGGCACTCTAATATAGAAAAGTTAATTAAGTCCAAAAGCTATCGTACGGTCTATATCAATCCTGAACAGATCAATCGCTATCGACAGGAGTTTTATCAAGTCACGCAAGCGATTGCTGGGGCAAACTCTCTACATAAGCGTGCGGCGGCTGATGTCACCAATGTCGAGGCGTTGTTACAGCTTGGCGACAATACCAATCCCGATGCCAATGACCAACACATCGTCAGGGTTGTCGATTGGTTGTTGCAGTATGCCTTTGAGCAACGCGCCAGTGATATTCATTTGGAGCCACGTCGCGAGACCGGAAAAGTGCGCTTTCGTATTGATGGCGTATTACACACCGTTTATGAGATGCCGCTGGCGATTATCGTCGCGGTGACAGCACGGATTAAAATCTTGGGCCGTTTAAATGTCGCAGAGAAGCGCAAACCGCAAGACGGCCGGCTAAAAACCCGTACGCCAAAAGGGTTAGAGACTGAGCTACGTCTCTCTACCATGCCGACTGCTTTTGGTGAAAAGCTGGTCATGCGGGTATTTGACCCCGAAGTATTGGTGCGCTCGTTTGCTCAGCTTGGTTTGTCTGGCAAGCAGCTTGAGACATGGCACGAGTTGACCGCGCATCCAAACGGCATTATTTTGGTCACCGGCCCGACCGGTTCAGGTAAAACGACCACTTTATACAGTACGCTTAAGCAGCTAGCCACAGAACAAGTCAACGTCTGCACCATTGAAGATCCTATCGAGATGATTGAGCCCGCTTTTAACCAAATGCAGGTTAATCCGGGTGTTGATTTGCACTTCGCTGACGGCATTCGCTCTTTGATGCGCCAAGACCCAGACATTATTATGGTCGGTGAGATTCGTGATGCTGAGACTGCTAATATGGCCGTGCAAGCATCGCTGACGGGACATTTGGTGCTCTCGACGTTGCATACCAATGATGCACCCAGTTCACTCACTCGCTTGCATGATTTGGGCATTCAGCCGTTTTTGACCTCAGCGACGATATTAGGCGTAATGGCGCAGCGCTTGCTACGTACGTTATGTCCGCATTGTAAAAAAGCAGTCGATGTTACGCCAGACAGTGAAATTGCGATACAGTGGCAAGAGCTGGTACAGCCTTGGCGCGCTGCTGTACCAGCACAAATTTATATAGCGCAGGGTTGTGAGCACTGTCGCCATACCGGCTATCAAGGTCGCGTTGGTCTATATGAGATTATGCCGTTATCGAATGAGCTAAAAAAACTGGTGGCAGCTGATGCCAATTTGGATGTATTGAAACAACAAGCCTACCGTGAAGGCGTACAGCCGCTACGCTTATCGGGTGCGAAGCGTATCAGTGAAGGGGTGACGACCTTAGAAGAGGTGATGCGTGTGGTGCCGTTACATTAATTTTAAATAGCAAAGTTTGGCATGGTAAAACTAGCCTTATACCCTGAGTCTTTAACGCTCCCAGCGTACATTTTGGCGAATGATTTTTGCAGGCGCGCCCGCCACCATACAATTTGGTGTGGTCACTGGTTTATTGACAAATGCACCGGCTGCAATGATACAACCGCTAGCGATAGTAACGTTTTTAGAGACAGTTACATTGGCAGCAATCCAAATATGATCGCCCAAAATGACGTTAGAGTGAGCAGGATTTAACCTCTTATTAGAGTCTATATCGTAAACCTTGTGGACGTCAGTCGCTCGAATTTCAATACCGCGCGATATCATGCAAGATTTACCAATAGTCACACTTTTATCACGTGCCAGAATATAGCAGTCGATGGCGGTAGTATGCTCACCGATATAAATATGCAAATGGTTGCCAACGATCAATAATTGCCCTGAGAACTTAACTTTTTCTCCAATCGTGACTTGATTGTGACTGCCGTTAATGTCGATTTTTAACTGATTAAATTTGCCGCCCTTACCGATAGTGATGTGATTGCCATGACCTTTACGAATGGTAATGGCTGAATTGCCAATGATGCGTACGTCTTTAGCAATCTTGATATGATTGTTGTGCCCTTTGTCTTGTAACAAAAACCGCTTTTTGTATAGTTGTTTGGGTAATAGGGTTTTTATAATGGGGGAGAGGCTGATGGTTTTTTTATGGTTCATAATAAAGGGCTTATGAAGAGTGAGTAGATGACGCAATGTTTTTGCTAACAAACCGCTTTGATGACGCAATGTTTTTGCTAACAAACCGCTTTTATGATTTATTAACTATCTGATAGTGTATCGTTAAACCTTACTTGAAAACAGCTCGCTTTAGAGCAATAAATAACCCTATTCATTTAACGTTTCAAACCTAATTTTTCTATTTTATTAACGAGATTGTTTATGTTTACTGATAGCCACTGCCATCTTAACCGTTTGGATTTGACCAAGTACGATGGTCAATTATCCGGCGCGATTGCTGCCATGAAAGAAGCCAATGTCACCCGAGCGATGGCCATTATGTGTGATTTTGCTGAATATGATGAAATTGCTAAAATCGTCAGCACTTATGGTGATGAAACGTTAAATCTCGGCATGAGCGTCGGTATCCACCCTTGTGAAGATATCAGCGTATTACAATCAGCGACGGTCGAACGTCTGATAGAAACTGCCGATGCCGAGCATGTGTGGGCCATAGGGGAGACGGGGTTAGATTATTATTGGTCGACGGAGAACAAAAAAGAGCAGCAAGCCAGCCTTGCGCGCCATATTCATGCCAGCCAAAGCTTGAAAAAACCACTGGTCATACACATGCGTGATGCCAAAGAAGATACCATTGATATCCTAAAGGCGGAAGGGGCGGAACACGGCATTATTCATTGCTTTACCGAAGATTGGGAGACCGCGAAGCAGGCGCTAGACTTAGGGTTTTATATCTCATTTTCGGGTATTGTTAGCTTTAAAAGCGCGCAAAATATCAAAGATGCAGCAAAAAATATGCCTAGAGACCGATTGCTTATCGAAACCGACAGTCCTTATTTAGCGCCTGTTCCTAAACGTGGTAGACCTAATGAGCCCGCTTATGTACCTTACGTTGCCAGTTGTCTGGCGGAGATGTATGGCTGTAGTAGCGATGACGTTGGTGCAATGACTGCAAAAAACTTTGAAAATTTACTGGCACAGTATCATTAAAATGGTTATGCTATGACCACTCAGTCATTTATTAGATAGTGTTATTGCTTTACGTTATTTTTAGTTATTATCTCAAACGTAAGCATATGATTATCAATGACTATTTAGCAAACATAAGCATATTCCCCTTGGTAGTCTTCGAGCAGACTTTGTATAGCCTCATACTCTTGTTGCCGACGCACTAATCTATACGATGGTCATATGCTTAATCTTGTCAGGTTTTAGGAGAGATTATGAGTCGTCAGCATCAGTTCAAGGCACGAGAAGAGAATATCTTAGCGATGGCAGAGCAACTGTTACTTGAGTCAGGCGATGGTGATATCACTTTAGACAGTTTGGCAGACCAGCTTGATTTGGCTAAAGGCACCTTATATAAGCATTTCTCCAGTAAAGATGAGCTTTACTTGCGTATTATTATTCGTTATGAAGAGCAGCTGTTTGAGATCAATCGAATTGATGACTGCCCATCGGCTGGTGTGGCCCGTATGATTTTTCAGCAATTATTCAATCCACAAAAAGCCATGCTCCTCAATCAAATCGAAGAGCGTTTGGCAGCATCAGTGACAGGTCTCAATCGCTTGTTTGGTGAGTTGTACGATATTCGCCGTCAGCGTATGAAGCGTTTGATTGATATTATCAGTGCGTATTTACAGGAGCAGCACAGCAATTTAAGTACGCGTGATTACTTGTCCTCGATTTGGGCGATGGGTCAGGGCGGCGCAGGATTATTGAACTCAAGTTTTTATCAGCGCTACTTGGGTCGCCGTGATACCTTGCGTTATGCTTTCGTTCAGCAAATGCTCGAGTTGCCTAGCCATTATCCTGCCGACGATGATGAGGTGATGGATGAGGATATGCAAGAGCTGGTGGAGCAGATCGATACTGAGTCCGAAGAGCATCGTAATACCAATTACTAGCTTGTTATTATGTTTTGAACATAAGCAGCTATTCTTTTATAAAAATCTGTGTTGTTATATTCTGTATGGCAGCACGTTAAATTTATTTTTTAATATGTGTACAGATTTATAGTTTTTATAACTCGTCACGTCTTTCGTCTTGTTTATACCATTCAATATAGCGTTATTTTTTAGTAGGATGACGCCATTCTAGATGACTTCTGTATGTCAAAACCGACTTCCTCGATATCTTCAATACCAGCTCTTCACGCGCCTAGGCATATCGGGCAAGCGGGCTTTACCCTTGTCGAAATTGTAGTGGTTGTGGTCATTCTGTCTATTTTTGCTGGCATGATGAGCTTATCAGTTGGTAGTAGTGAGTCTCGAAAAAACCGTGCCTTTTATGAACACCTTACCGATTCGCTGAGCTACGTTAGGCTATTATCCGCTGAGCGTATGCAGCCGATGGGCTTAAGCTTACAAGCGGATAAACAAGGTCAAGTAAACCCCGTTATTGTCACTTTATCAAATCCTTATATTGCCTATCAAACGGCTGAAGCCGCTTCAGATCGTACGGACAGTCGTGCTAAAAATGCCATGGAGTTGTCTACCGATTTGTCTGGGATGTCAGGTGTGAATGGGGACGTAGCAACGCCAAGTTGGGAGATTGAACCCGAAGTTACCTTACCTGAACTGCCTGCTGGAGTGAGTTTGAGTGTGCAAAGCTTAGATGCTGGTAACGCTGCTGCAAATGCTGGGCAGACTCAAACGCTACAACCTTGGTTTACCGATCAAACGGTACCGCAAATATTATGGTTTGGTACTGGGCAAGCGACACCGGTAACGATTGAAGTGCGTCATGAATCGCGCTTGGTGGGTGAGGTGATTACCATCATGCCTGATGGTAGTATGTCGCTAGGACAAGGACTGTAATGGATGATTAAATTACCTAATTCGCCTGTTAGTTCTGTTAATAAAGCCAGCAAAGCCATTTCATCTGAATCATCAGAAAAGTCATCGTTGAAATCGATACGCGAAAGCGGTTTTACCCTGATTGAAGTGATGGTCGCCTTAGCGATTTTAGCCGTCGTCGCTGTCGCTGCTAGCCGTGCCAGCAGTGCGTATCTCAGCTCGGTTGATGTGTTGCGTACCCGTACGCTGGCTCATTTCGTTGCCCAAAACGCGGCTGCCGATTTACAAATCCAAGAGACATGGCTAACCGCCAATCGCAGCCAAACGCTTAATGCGCAAGGTCGGGATTGGCAGGTGATGATGACAGTCGGCGATACCATTAGCCCCGCCTTAAAGCAGGTGACTATCGCTGTCGCACCTATTATCGATGGACAGACAGGCAGCACAGTGACCGATATTAAGGTGGTCTTGAGTAATCCAGAACAGGATATGGGTAGCCTTGATTTGGCGAGCCCAAATTCAAGTGGAGGCAGCCTGTGAGGCAGCAGCGTGGCTTTACCCTACTTGAGCTGATGGTCGCCATGGCAATATTTGCGATGCTGGCAGTGGCGGGTTGGCAAGTGTTTGATAGCGTGAACCGCGCCCGTGAGCGTGCGCAATTTCATGCTGATAATTTGGCTGTCTTGCAATATACCTATCTACAACTACAGCAAGACATAGGACAAATCATTCCTTACCAAGCACCCAGTACGCCCAGTACGCGAGATATCAGTGTCTCAACGAACACTACTAACAGTGACAGCACTCAAGCCAATATTATAGAGTCTGAGCCTTTTATGAGCTTAGATGGCGAGCATATTAGATTTGTACGCTTCGCAGATCCTGATCCACGCTACCAAAGTAGTGCCAGTGTGCAGCACATTGAATATATTTTTGCCGATGAGCGCTTAATTCGCCGTCAATATACCAGTCTTGCCGCTGGAGATGATAGCGTTAGCTTGGATAGCGTACTGCTAGAAGGGGTGACCGCAGCACGCTGGCAGGCCTATTTACCAGAAATTGCGACCAAATTTCCTGACGAAAACAGCAGTAGCAATAACAACAATACGACTAGAGCCTTTGGGCAGACGGCTGATACAGCGAATAGCCAAGCTGAGGTGCAATTATTGCCAAAAGGTATTGCCGTTAGCTTTACGTATCAAGATATGCCTATCACGTGGCAGTGGGCACTTGCCCCGCAGCCGTCTCCACGTGGTAGTATGCAAAATGCACCAAATAGCAAGAGCGATAACAGCAACGATAATGGCAGTAATGAGGGCAACAGTAATAATACTAATGGTAGCGATACTGCGAACGCTGGTGTGGGAAATGCTAATTTACAAGGTATTGACAATGTGCCATTGGCTCAATAATAGAGGCCGTTTATGTCCATGACAGCGCATTCTCAGCGCGGGGTAGCACTGCTGACTATCCTGCTATTGGTGGTCAGTATTACGGTGGTCGCCGGGGCAATGCTTGCTAGTCAAAAGATTGCCATCAGGCGTAGTGGCTTGTTGTTTGATCAAGATCAACTACTACAAGACATTGACGCCGGTCAGCAATTGGCTATGACTGTGATTCGCGCTGATAATAAGCTAAACGATACGGACAGCGAGCAAGATATTTGGGCGCAGCCGATACCACCCTATGCTCTAGATAATCACAGCATCAACATCGAATTGCGCGACGAAGCCAGTCGTTTTAATATTAATAACTTATATCAAAATGGTGCGGTTAATACCGCTGCGTTAATGGTCTTTCAAAGACTCTTAACACAATTAAATCTAGAGCCTGATATCGCCATTGCGGTACTGGACTATCAAGATGCAGATGGTGAGGTCTATCAAGATGGCGGTGATGAGAGCGTGGTATATTCGCAGCAGCGCAGCGGGGCAGTAGAGGGGATATTACCAAACCAGCCATTTATTAGCATCGATCAGTTACAAGACGTTCGAGGAGTCAGCGCTGAAGTGTTAGCAGCACTGCGCCCTTACCTTAGCGCCGTTCCTTATTATGTGCCTATCAATGTCAATACTGCCAGTCCTGAACTGCTGGCGTCTCTGATGGACGGTGTGACTAGCGAGCAGATGCGTGGGTTGACCGAGATGAGGCGCAAGCAAGTATTGCCATCTATCGATGAATTGTGGCAATTGCCAATATTGGGCGGTTTGAATGAAGAGCAGCGGGCAGCACTAACGCCACTGTTAGCCGTTGATAGTCAGGCTTTTACGGCGCTTATCACGGCAACAGACAGTGCCAATACAGGTCAAACAAAGCAACGTTTTGCAACCGTCTTGATTAGCAAAACCACCACTGATGATGGTGAGGCTAAAAACAGTAGCGATGCTAATAATAGCAGCGATAATAGTAACGATAAAAATGGCAATGATGCCAACAGTATAGGCAATGACAATAAGAGCAAAAAAGCGAAGTCAATTAAAGTTATTACGCAGCGTCTGTGGGCATTTCGGCCGAGTTTTTAGCTAGGGTCTGTTTAACATTTAAATATGGTACTGGCAGTAGCTATTTTTTAGACAATACGCAGTGAAATTTTTGACGGCAATTTATCTCATTTTTATGACTATTTTTGCAATGAAGACACGGCTTAGCACTCAAAGGTTGCATAGATTGCTTAGTCGTCGCTCAGACGAGTCTCTTCGGTAGACTTCCAGTTGTATGCGCCATAAAATAACATTTGTGCTTGGCGAGTACAGTTATGCAGCATCAGGTGTTTCTTTTTTTCAATTTCAGCCAAGTCAGCCTCATCATCATGATCCTCAGAATAGGTCAGCTCTAGCCAATCGATAATCCAAGAGAAGAACATATTGACCCCCGCTTCAGCCAGCAAGCGTCTATCGTAGGCGTTAATATGCGTAAATGCTGGCTGTAAAGCCAAATCTTCTGCTAAGCTTTGACCATGCTTTTTAATTAATTCATTGATTGCTTTGCGCACAGCTTCTGAACCACCATAGCGTTCACTGACCAAAAACTGCCAATAGCAAGGCTGCTCGCTGACCATATATAAAAACAGCTGAATACTCTTAGCGATTTGCCGATCAAAACTTCGCTTACGGCCAATTTGCAGGCTTTCGCTTAAGGTGGCGAGCGTCCCGCCCAACTCTTCAACCACCAAGGCCCGTCCAAGCGATTCCATATCATCGAAATGCCGATAAAATGCCGTCGGTACGACACCAACCTCGCGTGTCACCTGCCTGAGACTGATGGAGCTAAAAGACTGCCCTGTCATACAGAGATCGAGCACCGCATTAAAAAAGGCGTGCCGAGTTTGAAGCTTCTTTTGTTCGCGACTACTCATAATATTTCAAAATTATCCAATAGAGGTTTATCATACTCATTTCAGCGCAAGAATACGACTGAAATAGGCAATGAGTGTAAATTTACTAGACCTGCACTGGTCTTTTAAACCCTTAGTCTAAACCATTTTGCCCCAGTGACCTTGTAGTTCCTGCGCCAATCTATACGCCTCATGGTCATTCATGCCAGTAATAAAGTCCAATATATTTAAAATATTGTGATAGATATTATCTGATAATACCCGTTGATGCTCGTCGAGATACGGTTGTAGCAGTTTTTGTAGGCGCTGCTGCTCAAAGGATATTGGCGCAGTTTTTGCGTTTGTCCAAGCCAAGGGTATAAAGGCATCTAATAGACGATGCAAGCATTGGTTCGCCATCAATTCCATTCGCACTTTGCTTGGGTGATTGAATATTTGCTCACGGGCCAATTGTTTGGCTCGATTAATACCATTTTGCACATTTGTATCACAATGTGCAAATAGACTGCCATTGAGTGTTCCGGCTAGCAGCGACTCACTATTAGCAACAAAAGCATCGGTGACAGTATTGACCAAGCGCATCATCGCGCGCGCTCGTAGTGATGCTAGGCTTTGCCTAACAGACATGTGTGCTGGCAGACTAATATTGCTCGGCCGCTCACCAATCAATTCATAAAATATGGTGGCGACATCGCTATAGGTTAGCATATTCAGATTGATACCATCCTCCAAATCTATCAGTGCGTAGCAGATATCATCGGCTGCTTCTAGCAAATAGGCCAGTGGATGGCGGGCAAAACCATCGTGTTGCTGCGAGCGCGATAGACCCAAACAGGCTGCCAATTCTTCTAACTGAGAGGCTTCACTATAAAAGCAGCCAAATTTTTGTACATTGTTGAGCGAGCTACCTGAAGAAGTGCTGTCAGAAAAATAATTACTGTGCGTCGCTAGCCAAGGGTATTTCATAAAGGCACCCAACGTCGCACAGGTTAGGCGCATACCGCCCTTATCAGGATGATGCTCATTACGGGCGAGTAGCCGGAATCCTTGCGCATTGCCTTCGTAGGCCAGTAAGTCCAATTGCTCATTATTACTCAGATTTTGTAAAATAGCCTGACGATCAGGATGCATAAACCAATCGCGAATGGCATATTCTCCTGCATGACCAAAAGGCGGATTACCAATATCATGAGCGAGGCAGGCTGCTTGAACAATGACACCGACATCGGCTGGCGAGACGCCTGCTGGCAGACCGCTGGCTAATTTATCATGCAGTTTTTCTGCCGCCATTATTCCTAATGAGCGTCCAATACAAGAGACCTCAAGCGAATGGGTTAGACGAGTATGAATCCCCAATTGATTGGTCAATGGATGGACTTGGGTTTTTTGATTGAGCTGGCGAAAGGAGTGCGAAAATACCAGTCGGTCATAATCTTTATGAAAGGATGAGCGCGCGCTGTCTTGCGCTGGTGCTTTTTTATGGCTGCCCAAGCGCTGCGCACTAAATAGTTGTGCCCAATGTACACTGCTGTTAAGCGATTGATAAATATGAGCCGTCATAGTTTATGATCCGTTATTTTTATCATTATTTTAATAATTGCTTTCAGCGGATTTGCTGTTTTTCCAGATAACAGACGTTATTATAATAAAAAAAGCCAGCACAAAGGCTGACTTTTGGTTGTTCTCTACTAAGACTGTGTAAACACGCCATTTGCTTTATTGAACTTTGAAAGTTAGACGTTAAAACGGAAATGCATCACATCGCCATCTTGCACGATGTAGGTTTTGCCTTCCAAGCGCGACTTACCAGCCGCCGCGGCACCTTTTTCACCGCCATACTCGATAAAGTCGTCATACGCAATCACTTCAGCGCGGATAAAGCCACGTTCAAAGTCGGTATGAATCACACCAGCGGCTTGTGGCGCGGTTGCACCAACAGCGACTGTCCAAGCGCGAACTTCTTTGACGCCCGCAGTGAAGTAAGTCTGCATATCGAGCAGGTCATAACCGCCACGAATGACTTGGTCAAGGCCAGCTTCTTCCATGTCCATCTCAGCTAGGAAGTCTTTTTTATCATCTTCATCAAGCTGGGCAATTTCAGATTCGATTTGGTTGCATAGCGCAATAACGATGGAATCTTCGCCAGTCGCGTAGTTGCGTACTGCATCTAGATAAGGATTGTTTTCAAAACCATCCTCAGAGACGTTAGCGATATACATGGTTGGTTTTAGGGTAATGAGACCATAGCTTCTGATGAGTTTTTTCTCATCCGCGTCAAGATTGGCCGCGCGAGCCGCTTTCCCTTCTGCTAGCAAAGGTTCAACCTTTTTGAATATATCAAGTAGGGCCTGCGCATCTTTATCACCGCCTTTAGCCTTTTTAGTCTGGTTGTGAATGGCACGTTCCACTGCTTCTAAATCCGCCAAAGCTAATTCAGTATTGATGGTTTCGATGTCATCAATAGGGCTGACGCGACCATCGACGTGGACGACGTTGTCATCATCAAAGCAGCGTACTACGTGCGCAATCGCATCGGTCTCACGAATGTTGGCTAGGAACTGGTTACCCATGCCTTCGCCTTTTGACGCGCCTGCAACTAGACCCGCGATATCCACAAACTCCATCGTCGTCGGTAGTACGCGTTCAGGATTGACGATGTCAGCCAATTTCTTTAGGCGTGGGTCTGGTACTGGCACGATACCCGTGTTGGGATCTTTGGTACAAAACGGAAAGTTTTCAGCGGCGATACCCGCTTTGGTCAAGGCGTTAAACAAGGTAGATTTACCCACGTTTGGTAGGCCGACGATGCCGCAATTAAAACCCATAACATGCTCTCAATATATGAATAAAATCAGTTGGTACTTAGTCAATATAAGACTTGGTAGTGAGTCATTATAAAACTGAGTTAAATAGTAAATCAAAATTGGGCATATTGTAGCAAATTTACCGGAATAGGGGTGAGGTTGTTGTGCGGTATACTGAGATTTTGTCCGAGTCTTTCAGAGTCATCGCCAGCAATTTTGCTGTTTTATCAATTATGGTAAGCTGTACTATAAAATAATAATTTAGCTGACAAGCGCATTGAAGGTGAGTACCTATAACTCGCTAAACTTTACTAACAATCTTAACTATTAACACTAAAATCCCTTAGCTACATCTCTGCACTGCTGCGTATTAGGTGCTTTATACAGATAAAAGCGGCTAACATAAAATGAAAGGCAAATTCCTATAATGACATCCACTATTTTTGACACGCACCGCTATCACTATCCGCAGAACTTTATGGAGATTAAGCCTAAACTTGCGCGTCTTGAAAAAGCGATTAAAAAGCTAGAGGCAAATCTAATCGACGCCGACGATGCTGCCAATGTTGCGCTGCTGAAGCAAAGGTTAAATAGTGATTTAGGCTTAAAAGTAGATTACGCCAGTGAGCTCAATCCTGACCAACTGCTGGCAGCTACTACTATCGATGGCAAGGTATTGGTCATCGCCGGTGCTGGCTCTGGTAAGACCAAAACATTGACGTATCGTACCAGTTATCTATTAGAGAACGGTGTACCTCCTAAGCAAATATTGCTACTGACCTTTACTCGAAAAGCCGCCAATGAGATTAAGAGTCGCGCAAAAACCTTGCTTACTAACACTTTATCGGACAAAGAGTTGTCCGAGGACATCTTGCCGACCAGCAAAGTGCTAAACGACATCACTAGTGGTACCTTTCACTCATTCTGCAATATGCTATTGCGTCAGTATTCAGGGCTGCTCGGTATCAACCCACGATTTACTATCTTGGATACAGGGGATGCGGAAGACGCGATTGACTTGATTTATAAAGAAAAAAAGTATCCTGCCCAAACTAAGAAACAAGCTTTTCCACGCAAGAAGACCTTACAAAATATCTTTTCAACCTCTAGGAATCGCCGCATTCCTATTCGTAATTTGATCGAAGATAATTATCCTGATATCGCTATTCATATTCCCATTATCGAGCAGTTGGCTGTCGACTTTCACGAGTATAAACGCGCCAATCATCTCTATGATTTTGATGATATTATTAGTCAAGTAGTGCGTCATCTAAAGTCCAACAACAAATTCCGTCAGCTGCTACAAGAAAACTATCGCTATATTATGGTTGATGAATATCAGGATACCAATATTCCGCAAAAGCAACTGATTGATCTTATCTGTGCGCCAGCCTCGGTCTCGCTGATGGTCGTTGGCGATGACAATCAAAGTATCTACGGCTTTCGCGGCGCTAATTACGAGAATATTTTACTCTTCGGTGAGACCTATCCAGAAGCGAGCCTGATTAAACTTGAGCAAAACTATCGCAGTACACCGGCTGTTTTAAATTATATCAATGCCTTATCCGCACAAATCACCTTGGGGTATCAAAAACAGCTCTATTCAAACGCTACTATAACGGGCGAAAAACCGATATTTAGCCGCCTGAGTGATGAAACGAAAGAAGCTAAGTTTATTGCTGATAAGATTATCGAGTTAAAGCCAGATCAGGATTACAATGATTTTGCGGTACTGTGCCGCACGTCTTTTCAGTCCAATTATGTACAGTTAGAATTTATGGAGCGTCATATTCCATTTATCGTGGTAGGGGGTATTAAGTTCGTTGAGCGCCGTCATATCAAGGATGTGTTGGCCTTTATTAAAATTCTTTATAACCCCAATGATACGATTGCATGGCACCGAATTTTGACCTTGTTCCAAGGAGTTGGGGCAGTCACTGCGACGCGTTTGACTCAAGCGATTAATGCTGATAATAATTCTTTTGAACCATTGCTGACGGCAAAGTTTGCCAAAAAAAGTGAGCAACTTGAGCCTTTGTATCATACTCTGACTAAGGCAAGTCAGGAAGAATCAGTCGAGACTATTATTGAGCGTATTTTAGAGTTTTATATTCCTGTCTTAAAAACGATTGAAGAGAACTGGCGTGAGCGTAGCGAGGATTTTCGTGTGCTTAAAAACTTAGCAACAGAGTACAGCAGTCTTGATAATTTCTTAGAAAATCTGGCGCTCGATCCGCCCAATGACTCAGTGGCAACGACCAGTCAGCCTGAGGAAAACGATAAAGACAAAGTGACGATTTCGACCATTCATAGTGCTAAAGGGCTAGAGTGGCCAGTGGTGTTTGTCAATTCACTCGTTGATGGCATCACGCCGCATCATCGCTCTTTAGATGACTTTGAGGAGTTAGAAGAGGAACGAAAATTATTTTATGTCGCCTGTAGTCGTGCCAAGACCAGACTGTATCTGACTGCGCCTGATTACTTCGCCAGTTATTCAGGGTATTTTGACAAGCCATCAAGATTTATCGCGGAGCTGTCTGCCGATGAGGTCACCGTCGAAGCTTCTAAACAGGTGAGAGAGGAGAATGATGATCCAGTGTGGTGGTAGTGTTCGATTAAATTCACGGTAATAGTATTTCGAGGTATTAGGTTTTGTATAAGCAAATAGCTAAAGCTTTATTAGTCCCAATTATTGCTTCAATAAGTAGTTTGCCTGCTTTAGCTGCTGAGGACTGTATGCCGCCGAAGAGTAACTATAGAAATATTCAATGTACTGATAATACGCATCTATTTGTTGCCTATGATGACAATTATCGCCCACAAGCGTTACTCAATATAAAAGGTAAAGTAACAGCTAGTCTCAAAGATTTTGATAAAGTTGAGGCGTGGTTGTACAGCGATGGATTTTTTCCTGTTTTAAAAAACGATCAAGTCGGCTATATCAACGAACAAGGTAAACTGGTCGTACCTACTATTTACGACAACTTAATAGATCCTAATGATAAATATAATGAGGTTTGGGCAAACCCTGTTTATCAAGGTAAAATTGTCGTTGTAAAAGATGGTGCATATGGTGTCATCGATACTAACAATAAAGTTATTCTCAGTTTTGAAAATAACTACGCCATGATGGATTCTTTTAGCAATGATAGGGCTCCTGTTTATGACTTTAATACGGAGTTATGGGGTCTTATAGACACTAACGGTAAAGAAGTTGTTGCCCCGCAATACGACGGTCTGGATGGTCATTTGGGTGGGCACTATGGTTTTAATGAAGGTCTGCTCGGTGTAATTAAAGATGATAAATGGGGATTTGTTACCAAGACGGGAGCTGTTGCTGTCCCTTTCATTTATGATGAAATAAGACCTTTTAGTGAGCAGCTCGCTGGCGTGCGTAAAGGTAATCGTTGGGGCTTCATAGATGGTGCCAATAGAACTGTCATTCCTTTCAAGTTCTCGGACGATAAAGTACAGAGGATGAGCGTTACTTCTTTTGGTGCAACGTATTTCAATTTTAATAATGGTACAGCGCAGATAGAAGAGAAAAGTGATGGTACGTCTGTCTGTATTAATAAGCTAGGTAAAATAGTGGCTTGTAGTGAATGGTGATTCTTTAAGTTTAAGTATAGTTAAGAACAGAAAAATCCGTGCTTTGATAAAAGACGGATTTTTCTTAAGATAATTATGATAGTCGCTATGAACTGAGTATCTAGCAGGCTATAAATGTTTAGGTCTCGGCTTCAATATCGATCTGTGGTGCATCAACAGTCGTGACGATTCTAGATTCAACATACGAGCTGCTATATGCCGTGTCGGTAGTGATTGGATAAATCTCTAAACGTTCTAATTCTGCTAATAAATCTTGGACGACTTCACTTTTACGAGTGACAAAAGTGGATGCAAAGCAGCGCCAGAATTTCCAGCCAGCACGCTCCAAAATACGCTGACGTTGCATATCGCTGTCCCATTTGTCAGGCCCATGATATCTATCGCCATCACATTCAATGGCTAGGCTATTGTCATTTTCACCTTCTACTACCATATCGATTCGGTATGCACCTGCTTTCACCTGTGGGGTGACTCGATAGCCTCTCTCAACCAAAAGGTCAAAGACTTCTGTTTCAAAGGGAGACTCACATTTCTCACGCAAATCAGAAACTTCTGCTTCATCTTGCATGAATGGTCCTTGAAAGTGTTTAATAAGCGCTGATCGGTAGTGATCGGCTTGGCTTAGCTCATCCAACTCAATACTGCGCACCAAATACATTCTATCGCGCGCTCTTGAGGCCGCGACATTCATTCGCTGGGCGAAGGTATCTCTCGTTTGTGCATGGGCAGCTCCGGGTGCCACTACCAATGACAAAAACATGATATCGCGCTCTTTACCTTGAAAGGTTCTGGCATCACCGCAAGCAATATCAAAAGCAGTCATTACTGCTTCATCCAATTCTTTATTGAGTATCTCCATAATATTATGTGCTTGCTTGTTGCCTAGCAATGAGACCACACCGATGGTTTTACCTTTGTAAGCTGGGTCAGAGACGAGGGTTTTGATCTCATCGACGATAAATCTGACTTCTGAAGGATTAATATCAGAGCCTTTAAGACGATAGCCATCGGTGACATAAATATCAACCAATGGAGGATCCAAGCGCTCTGAGGGTTTGGCTTTACGCAAAGGTATCAGCTCATGGTTGTAAAACTCACGTTTAGAGAACTCAATGATAGGTGCCACACTGCGAAAATGTTCTTTTAGCATCACACTGCTATCTGCAAAAACGACTTTGAATAAATCGTAGATTGAACGATCAGGTGACATTTGTGAGCGATAGACAGGGACTTGATTACTCAGATATTGTGCCATCAAATTACGAATCTTTCCGATGTCGAGCCCCACGCCTTCTGGCGATACTTGCTTATCGTCACCAACGATTAACACTTTTTTGGCTCTCATGATGGCTGGCAACGCCGTTAAATCAGACTGAGAGGCTTCATCGATGATAACCAAGTCAAAACTGCCAAACTCTGCTGGCAGGGATTCAGAAATACGATAATGCGGCATAATCCAACATGGGATAGCAGCACTTGCTCCCGCAGAGGCTTCGCGGGCTTCACGGCGGTAATAATGCGCTCCTTTGCCTGTTCCTTTACCGATACGCATAATGGCAGAGCGATATTTTTCTAAAGACGCTCTCACGTTTGGCGTCGCATTTTCTGCGACCTTTAGCCAGGCTCTTTTGGTGATGGCTTCTTGATAGAGTCTTGCAAGATTTACTTCTAAATTGCCACGAGTTTTGGCAAGTTGAACCAACTCTTTGCGACCATCGATGCTGTTTATAAAGTTGGTCAATCTAGCAATTCGCCAAATCTGCTGCCAGTTATCAGGCAGTAAGTCATCAGATGACAGTTTATCAGGTGACAACGTATCAAATGACAACGTATCTTGAGAATTAAGACAAGGCTCATGGCGCAATTGATTTGCCCAAAGTGGCGCACCACTGTCGTCGATAAGCTGAGTAACGGCAGTGACCGTCTGTAAGTCTGTTGCAAGATTATTTACTCGTTGTAGTTCATTCAACAAGTCTTTCCACGTCGTCTCTAACATCTCATCTGACAATGTTTGACTACCGATTTGCTGATTTAAAAAGAGCGTTATTTTTTCACTAATAAAGCCATTACAGTTAGTAAGCTTATTCAGTAAATTTTCTTTTAGCGTGAGACTTTCTGCCAATTTATGTCTCTTTAAGTGTTTTTTAAGAACGCCCTCAATCTCAACTAAAACATCTTTATTATAAGGTGCAGTAGAAATGATATCCCAGCCCAAGAAAATAGCATGTAACGCTTGTCTAATAATGTGTTGTAGGTTGTTGCTACCGACAATGTTTTCATATAAATGAACGGCTGAATTCAAATTAGATAAGTTATCAGGTGCTACGTCGAATATTGGTAAAGACAAGTCATTTGATAATGCATTCCAACGAATAATTAGCGCCTGAGATTTTTTTCTAAAGTCTATATAGCTCGATATATATTGCCAGTCTTCTACAGTTGAGGGTTGCGAAGAGACAATCGTGATAGCTTCAAGGATCTTCTTCTCAGCAGACTTACCAAAAATCCCAGCGATACCAAATGGTTTCTTGCCTTCGGATAAGTTTTTGACCGCGTCAACAAGCTCTGGATTTTTATCAAAACCATCAGCCATCGTGATAGGTTTGGTTAAATAAATGGTTCTCTCATTAAAAAGCGACTTAATCTCATCGTTGAGTACAGTTAGATGAGCGATGATGTCTTGCTTAGTCTCATCAGCTAAGCTCTGCTGAATATGAGTCGTCCAATCCTGCCCAGCCACTGCAATCTTTTGAAGAAGATCAATTAAACGAGAGGTATTAGAAGCAGCATCGTGAGCCATGCTGATAGTGCTATCGTTTTCGTTTGCTAAGCTTGGTAGCGCTCCTTGCTTTTCAGCCTCCTGCGACTCATTGAGATAACTCAAATCCTTGTGCAGTTGTTTTATGGTATTGATAGAAGGGAAGTCTGCAACAGCAGGTGTTTTTTTATCAAGATAATCCAAATCGCTTCCGAGCTTTATTCTTATTTTTCTTAGTTCAGTCATATCGGCATGAGTAAATCTAGGCTTAAATGTCTCTTCTATGCCTAATGTATCTAGAAAGCTTTCGATAAGCTGCCTGTTTTGAGCAACCTCAGTCGCTGCATCTATGGGCTTGATGGTTTCGCTATCTATAACGATATCATCAAGATTTAACCGCGCCCAAGCCGTAATCTTATTGTCAGTACTGGCCAGTTGCGCATGAATGGTATCGATTTGGTTATCAAGCATGACGATATCTTTTTTGTAGGCATCTTGATTGATACTAGATACTTCACTTGATATTTTTTTAATCGTATATTCGAACTGTTTTAAACCCTCATTTTCACTGGTCAGTAGACTAACCGCTAGCGGGCGAATGGATTCAGGCAGTTTTTCTTGCAGCACCTTTAATGCAGGATCTTTCATCGACGTGACTAACACGCGTTTACCCAGCGCTAAATAATGACAAATAACGTTGGCAATAGTATGCGTCTTGCCTGTACCAGGAGGGCCTTGAACGACAACGCCGTCATGGACATTTAGTTGCTGTACGATTTGTACTTGTTCGTCATTGAATGCTTTAGGAAAATATAGCTCAGCTGGCGTGCCTGTATAATTTTCACTGCCGCTGACCATAGATAGACCACGATAAGCGGGTAGTATGATTTCTTTATTTTCTGTAGCAGGCTCGGTCAACATTGCTATAAGAGCATTTGGTAAAGGAAGGTCATCGCTATTTTCAAGCTGAATGGCGAATTTATCTAAATCTTGCAAAAATATATTATTGCTTCTAGGGCGCGCCATAATGACCCATGTATCAGTGACGATAAGGTGATTTTGCGCCTTAGGTATTTTTCGTTCATCTGTAATGGTATGGTCAGGCCAATAAACGCCGGAAGCATCAAGCAAGGTCACTGCTGATTTCAAAATAGGCTCATAGCTACTTGGCAAGAACGGATTTAATAAAACATCCTCTGCTTCATAAAACGCTTTACTGTCTTTTAATAGACTGGCCAAACCTTGGTTCTCATCCATAGAGAAAGGTTCAGTCTCAAGCGTAGAAGGAGAGGGGTTGGGCTTTATAAGTAGAGCCATTGTCTTTTGATCTAATACAATTTCTACAGATTGTGTTAGTAATGGATACTTGATTTGCTCGCTATTCTGTCCATTATCAGTATTTTTTCTTACAGCAACACCGACACCCCAAACCAGCTCAAGCGATTCATCAGCTAGGTTGCCTTGTAGAATTTGATTGAGCTTAAATAACTTTGCATATAGAGCAATACTTTGGCGTACAAGCTTCTCTTGCACTAGCCAAGGCTTCCAAATGTTTTTGAGATAATCATTAAATTCATCTTGTAAAGATTCTCTTTCAGAAAAATCTTTTAAATAAACTTCTTTTTCTGATAATTCTACTTCTACTTCTAATTCTAATGTCTCATCCTGATAGTTGTCCTCGACTTCAAACGGGGTGAATACTTCTTCATAAGCGATAACACCATCATCTATTAAGTTTTTTACATAGATTTTTTCTTTCAATAAAGGCTGATCGCCAAATTTTATTGGAAATGTTAACCAATGTGCTAATAGTGAGCTGTTGGGTTTAGGTGCTGAGTTTTCACGCAATCGCTCTAAACGAAGCCAAACGTCATCGGAGGTATCGTCGGTGATGTTCAGACTGATACCTGGCAAGCCTATCGTTTGTTCTTCAGTACAAGTGAAATCACTGTGTTTAGCAAAATCTTGAGTAGGCGCTTTTTTCATTAAAGCACATTGTTTAATGAATTCAATTTGAGAGGCCAGTCTTTGTGCGTAAATACTCATTTATTAAGTCTTCCAAATCATCAAAAATATTAGCGATTACTTCACTGAAAACACAAAGACCAAACTATAGCATAGAAATTAAAATCAAACTTTTATGTCCTAATAAGTGTATCAATAGTTACTAATACTTGACAATATTTCAATAAACCCTATACTTTTTTCATAGGATAGTCTAGTAACTTTTGTTGGTAATCTATCGGTTTTGCTTTTAATGTCGTAATGATGAGAATCCCTTTTATGCCCTCACAAACTGCCCGTCTACACCAAATCAGCGTTGGCAGTGACATTTTAGCAACTACCTCCCTTTATCCAAGTGCCTTTTTCTGGACAAGTAGCCTCAATCAAAGCTCCTTTATTCACATACTAATGTTCAGTTATGGTTTTTTAGATATCGACGCATGTCTATCTTTAATCAGCACAACTGTCTGTTTAACCACACTATCTGCAGATCGGATGCCTACTTGTCGGACAGGCGTCATTCAGGCAATTCGTTATCAACATTCTGATGGGGCCATGCACTTTTACACCCTTGATGTTGTCACTCCTAACTGGCAATTGACCCAGTCCATCCATACTCGCAGCTTTACCCATCAATCCACCCTAGATATCATCACCAGCATCCTTAGCGATTACGACTTTAACTGGCAGCTCTCAGAGCAACTACTCTCATCAGAGCCACTAACCACACAGCTCGCTATGCGTATGCAGTCTGATGTCAGCGATTATGACTTTATTACCGGCTTGCTTGCCGATATTGGGGTCACCACCTATTGGGTATCAGGTGACTCAGTGGATGAGCTTGGCTATTGGTCTTTAGTCAGTGCGCTAGACGAGAATGAGTTATCACCACTTGACTATAGCTACGAGAAGTCTTCAGTACAGTCTGGTACAGACTCTGTTGACGAGCTACAGATGATCGCCAAGCAGTTAGGCACTCGCACAGTGGTGGTACGCGCCGATGGACTCGCCGCTGATACTATCTATGAAGGCGTAGCAGATGACGACTCTCAGCTGGCACTAGATGATACTGCTGTCTTATTAGGGGCACCATCTCGGGTATATAGCGACGAATCTGCTACCCGCTTAGCTGAGCAATGGGTACGCGCCAATGGCTGCAATAGAGAATATTATAGCGCCACAGGTGCCATGCGTGGCCTAAGTATCGGTAGCAGGGTTAGCATCAACAACCTACCTTCTATTGGCCATTTATCTACATACTGTACCAGCATGACCCTCGTTGGTATTGAGCCTGATAGTGACAGCGTCTCCTACCACAACCAAGTGCTGATAAAAGACTGGATAGCGCGTACCGCAAAGCAAGTAACGCAAACAGCACTTAGCGCCATACCCGAGCATGGCTACGACATCGCTCGAGATACTGGTATCTGGGTAACCGCCACCTTACTAGATGCTGCTATTCCTTACTGTCCCTATCCAAGCCAGCAATCTTTTGTGAGCAGCACCTATACAGGTCTGACCCAAGCTCGTACCGGCGATACCAGCACTTCATCCTCGCCAAGTTACGACTCTAGTGTCACAGATGAGGGTCTACAACAAACCATCACCACCCCTGTTTGGGCAGGTATCAGCCCACATGATTATGGGGTGACACCACCGCTGCGTAGCCTGCAACTGTCCTCAGGCGCCACTCACGGCTGGCAGTTTGCCCCAAGGCTGGGACAATCCGTCCTTTTAAACTACTGGTATGGTGATATCGACAGCCCCGTGATCAGCCGCGCCCTCTATGACGGTATAGGCATGGGCGATAGTGACGACAATGACATCACTAGCCGTGATGCCGGACTATCCAACAGACATAACCTACAAGGCGGATCCTCGCCAAGATGGCATGGTGGTGGTCTGGGACACTCGCAAGTTAATGACGACGATAGTCACCAAGGCTGGATATCAGGCATCGCCCAATACGGACTGACCTCAGATAGTGAGGTCACCCTTCTCTTTGATGACACCCCAAACCAGATTGGCATGCAGTGGAGTGTCAACACCAAAGCCCATGCCAACGCGCAACACCCAACCACAACAGACAAAGCCACCTTCGCCCCTGACGAGCACATCTTAGAGCTTGGCGTCCTGCGTCATCGCTATAGCAATCATCAATCCACGATAAGCGGACAAGGGGTTAACCTCGCCACTGACCATGGATTGCAAGCGACAGCAGATAGCGGCGTACTGCTCTCCACCTTTGGTATCAGGCATAGTCAGACCGAGCATGAGTCAGCGTGGGTCAATGACTCGCGGCAACGGCAATTAAAACTCGGTGCACAGCTGAGTGAGACCTTAGCGGAGGCTAAACAAGCGCACTTGCAATCAACGAAAGAGTTAAAAAGCGCTAACGATTCTATAAAAGCGTTTGAAAAGGCAGCGCAGGTCATCGACGATACCCTGCAAACCGAAGTCCTTGGCGCACCCGATGTATCGATAGTGAGTAAAGAGAGTATTCTGACCTCAGCCAGCAACACCCTAACCACCGCAAAGACCATCGTCCGCCAATCAGGCAGCACGCAGTCGGATGTAGTCGCAGGAAACTATACGCTCACCGCAGATAGTATTGAGTCATTAGCAGGGGTGGGTGGTCAAGCTCAGTTATCGGGTTTACATATCAGTGCCAACACAAAGCCACTAGCGATACAAGCACAGGGCGGTGAGCTACAACTGCATAGCCAGCAAGGTATGACGATCGGTAGTGAGTCAGGACAAGTGAATATCTCCAGTCCTAAGCGCATCAAGTTCCAGACCTCTGCGGGGGCGTCACTGACGATTGATGAGAGTGGCATTAAGCTGGTGTGCCCAGGGGAGATTAAGATAAAAGCGGTGAAGAAGGGTTTGGTAATGGGTGGTAAGGTTAATGCGCCAGTAATTGCTTTGCCGACTTCGGGGTTGTTTAGTAAAGCATTTGATCTTAAAAAATTACTGCCACAAGATTTAATAGACCAAGGCATCAGTTACAAGCTAATTAATCACTCTAAAGGAACAGAGTTTGAGGGTAAACTTGATGAAGAGGGTCAGACATTAAGAGTATTTGGAGATAAAGCTGAGAAGGTTGAGCTAGAGATTCTTGGCAACGTGAACCATAAAGGAGAGATTAAGGTCACTGATGTATCAGATCAGATGGAGTGCAATAATTGCTCTATTGAAGACCTATTTGAAGATTGTGGCGATAATCATGCACATGATGAAGACGACTTTGGCTGTTAGACCTCTTACAGAGTAAATTTATAGGATAACCTATGTACTTATTAAGCAATAAAAATCTATGCTTCTTTTCGATATTCCTCTTTACTATACCATTCATCAGTGTAGCTCAAACCACAAACGAAGAAGATTATCAAAATTATTTAGATAGCATACCACGCGTTCAGCTTAAGATGATTCCTAATCCAAAAGAAGAAGTAAACGAATCTTTCAACCAAACCAATGAACCAGATTCAGTGAGCTATATCGATAAACTAAATAAAGAACTGGCAATCGATAAAGTTCCTTTTCGGTATGTAGATTATGAGTATAGCGATGGGAAATTCACTACTTATCCATTTGAACTGGTGAATGAGAAATTGCCAACGATAGAAGGTAGTAATCCTAATTATGATAAAAGATACGACAAAGCCTTTCAAAAAATGATTTCCAAACTCGTCAACCCTATAGATCTTGCTAAAAAAGAACTTTATGCACTGGGTTCTCAAAATGCAGGAGTATATATACAAGATATAAGCACTAATAAAAAGTATGTATTCAACGAGATTTGCTTCGATAATAAGTGTGCTATAGGGCAAGTATTCTATATCTTTAATCCAACCAATTATAATATGACAGGTATGCTATACGATGGTTGTTCATTTATCAAAGATAATATAACGGGTAATGATCAGCGTACTAAAGAGCTATTACGAAAATATATTGATAAACAAGATCCTCTGAATCATAGCTACGCTCCTAATGCTTGTAAAAAACAGTTATCAATAACGGGGGAAAAGTAATATGAGCTCACTAGTAAAACCAGTTAAAGATGTTACTTATACTCCTGATAGAGTCGGCTACATTAGAGCGGTTTCTAGACAAGAATCATCCTCAGATCTACGCTATTCTTATACTTATAAGGGTAAAAACAAAGAAGGCGGGTATGTAGACAATCCAGCATCTGTTAGAAGGCTGAACCCTTGGGACTATGTAGGGCTATTCCAATTTTCTGAGATAGCACTAGAAGATGTAGGTTGTTATAAAAAAGACAAAACTAGAAATGGTGAACATCAGGATTGGGGAAACAAAAAAGATAAATATTGGACTAATAAGTACGGTGCTTCATCATTTGATGTCTTTAGAAATAGTGGTGAAATACAATTGAAAGCAATCCAATATTGGATTGACCGCTTATGCAACTATATGAGAAATATAAATGCAAATGAATTTTATGGTAAAACTATTACAGAAGCGAAAGATCTTGATCCTTTTGAAGTAACAGAATCGGGAGTCATTGCAGCTAGACACCTAAAAGGTGATGATGCTGTAGTAGATTTTCTGACATCAAATGGAAAAATTAACAAAGTTGACGGTAATAAAACCAGTGTTGGTAAATATATGAGCTTATTTGCTCATTACAATATTCAAACTTGTTGTAAACGAAAGATATACGTAAAGATTGTAGATGACAAGAAGGTGGGCATTGCTAACAAAGAAGTTGAAATTAGCTCTGAATACAAAGGTACATTCAATCTAGGTAAAATAGTAGTTACTCATAAAACAGATAAAGATGGCAATTTACCCGTAATAGTCAGACATCCGAAAGCGAAAATTCAGTTAAAAATAGATGGTAAACTAGTTGAAGCTATAGTCCAAAAATCAGATCAGGTACAAGGGTATGAAATAGTCTACTTAGGTAAACACAACTATTCATCTAAACTATCAGAACATGAAAAATTGGAAGCTACTAAAGAAAGTAAAGATACCGATAGCAGTACCAATAGCGTTGAACCAATTGGATCAAATCAACACAGTGAAGGTAGCGATAATAATGAGAAAATTGATGAAGTCACCTTTAACATAAAACTAGTAGAAGCAGACACGGGCAAACCATTGCCAAAAGCAACCTACCACCTTGAGTATAAAAACAATATCAAACCGCATCGAACTGACAGCTCAGGTATTGAGTCAGGTATAAAAGCTGATATTAGCCAATCTATCAGTGTTTATCTTGATGATGACGGCGGTAAAAAGCAATCAATCTACAGCATGGCATTTCCAGTGACAGGAGACTTGAACGGACAGACCAAAGTACTTAAAGTTCCTGTCGTAACCCTACAACTTATATTCATTGATAAAAACAAAAAGCCTGTACCTAATTACGAGTTTAAAACCGTCTACCGTGGGCGTACCTCTGAGATTAGAAAAGCCAATGCAAGAGGCATAGCCACTGTTAAAGCACTGGCGGGACAGCAACTAAAAGTCATTCATGTAGCCGCAAATAAATTTACCAGTAGGACTTACGCAACCACCAATTCAGGCGAGCGTAACTGCTCGCACAGATAGTTATCAAGTA
>NZ_PJBY01000070.1:0-50015 GCF_002836005.1 Psychrobacter sp. Sarcosine-3u-12 | reverse complement strand
GCTCTATCAAATGACTTATTATTCCGTACATATTGTACAGTGTTAGCTACTTAGGAGAATCAAATGCTACCTGGAGATATTTTACTAGTGACTGGTGAAAATAAGTTGTCCTCATCACTTATAAAAGCGCAGAAAATACTTTATTCCAACGCCAGTTCAAGCCATGTCGAATTTAGCTTGGGCGATGGAATTTTTATACACTCGACTAATGATAAGGGTGTTCATTTGGCTTTATTAGTCGATGAGGATGAAGCTTGCAATCAAAACTGGCGAGTTATTAGACATAAATCAATTACCGAATCTTGTTCAGATACTGAGAGGCTACAAGAAGCAGCCATGTATTTCTATGCGCAAGATTACAATAAAGCTTTTATGGGTTCTGGAAACGACAATTCCTCTTTTTGCTCAGAATTGGTAGCAAAGGCTTATGCTCGTGCTGGAATAGAAATTATTGAAGCAAAGTCTCCAAGTAAGGTTACGCCTGCTCATTTTGATAAAGAAGCAGACAATTTGGAAGATTGGGTGGATGTCACCAATGAATATAAAAAGATTCTTGTCAGTATGAAAGAAAACGATTTTTTATATAGGACGGCTATGAGTACTATGAGTGCAATAATGACGAGGCGTAAAGCACATGAACCAATTCGTCAAAAAATGATTGAGATTTTTGAAAATGGATCAATTGAGAATAAAGAATTAGCTAAACAAATGAGAGAAATGCTATCTAAGAGACAGTTGAAGTATTGGTATGAAAAAGAAGATAAATAAGGTCAGAAAGTATAATTTTTTTAATTTAATTGTTATAGGGTAGGTATTCTTATTTAATCTTATATCACAACCCTATATTTTCAAAACAACTCACCCATCTCAACGTCTTCTTCAAAATCAAAATCTAACTGCTCGTTTTTACGTAGCCGCATAAGCTCAATACGCAGCTTACGTCCTGCGATAAGCCTTAGCACCTCGCGTTGCTGCTCTGTCGTCATGTCATGCCATCGCTGGCGCTCAGTTCGACTACGCAGGCAACCAAAGCAATAACCCTTCTTATTGCTTTGACAAAGACCAATACATGGATTGGCAATCTCGAACAGTTCAAACTGTTGATTCATGGCGGCTCCATCGCGTTTATCGTTATTCCCTTAACTTGCCTCATCTTATTTTAAAACATTATTATGTCGTAAATAACGAATAATAGTGTGCCACTTTATTGTTACTGTTTTTGGCGAGGCAATGCTATGCTTAGCTTTTATAGCATATATAAAGTCATCATAACAAAATTAATAAGTGAGATTGTACGTGAACATTATTTATATTCATGGATTGGATAGTGATGCCAACTCGACCAAAGGCATATTATTAGAAAGCTATGGCCAGCAGCATCATGCTGATATTAACGTATATCGCCCTGATCTTAACAGCGCCCCTGAGCAAGTGTTTGAGCAATTAGTTAAATTGGTAACCGAACTCAATACAGAAGAAAAAACTGTACTAATTGGCAGTTCATTAGGTGGCTATTTTTCCACCTTGGTGAGCAATCATACAGGCTGTCCGGCTTTACTATTAAATCCTAGTACCCAGCCACACGTGACATTACAGCGCTTTGCTCATGACCTACTATTAAATAACGATAGTAATGAAGGTCAAGGCGAAGATGAATTGCCAAAGAACCAAATTCTCTATACGACTGCTGGCGGTTGGGATATTACTTCTGCGGATTTGCAATGGTTTGCAGATCATCAGTTATCAGAAATTCATTATCCTAAAAAAATTGCGGTATTTATCAAAGAAGACGATGAGTTATTAAATCCTGAATTGTCTAAAGCCTTTTATCAACAGCAAGGGAGTACGGTTATTTTACAAGCGGGTGGCGATCATCGGTTTAGTGACTTTGGTGAGCAGTTGCCGATGGTGATAAATATGCTACAAGATTTAGTACGAGTCTAAACAGGCGACATTATATGACGTGAGCGATGGACTATTAACCTTAACGTCGCTATTTTTCGTTATAATGGTTGAATAGAATTAATCAGACATGAATCGTTAAGGATGCATTTGTGAGTCAATATAATGCGCAATCGTTAGAAGTTTTAGAAGGACTTGAGCCGGTACGTCGTCGCCCCGGCATGTATACGGACACCACACGCCCCAACCACTTGGCACAAGAGGTGATTGATAACTCAGTCGATGAGGCGTTGGCGGGTTATGCTAAAACCATCAAAGTTCAATTGTATAGTGATGGCTCGTTGTCAGTTGAGGATGACGGGCGAGGTATGCCGACTGATATTCATCCTGAGTTTAAACAGTCAGGGATTGAGCTGATTTTGACCCGCTTACATGCTGGTGGTAAGTTTTCGACCTCTAATTATGAAGTTTCAGGTGGTCTGCATGGCGTTGGTATCTCGGTCGTCAATGCGCTATCCACGCGAGTGGAAGTCACCGTATGGCGTGATAGTACCCAGTTTGAAATGGTCTTTGAAAATGGTGCACCAGTTACGCCTTTGACGGAAACGATCAGCTCAAACAAGCGTAAACGCGGTACTAAAGTACATTTTTGGGCGGATGGTAGTTTCTTCGATACGCCAAAATTTAATGTTAAACAACTCAAGCACAATCTAAAAGCCAAAGCGGTGTTGGCCGCGGGTTTGACGATTGAGTTCGTCGATGATATTAATAATGAAAAAGTTGTCTGGCAGTTCGCTGATGGCGTCGTTGAATATTTAAATGAACAGTTAGATGGTCTTGAAACTTTGCCTGAAGCACCGTTCTATTATAATTACGATGCGAAAGCGGGCGAACGTGCCGCCATTACCTTTGCCTTGTCTTGGTTGCCAGATGGGGGTACGCCCATTCAAGAAAGCTATGTGAACCTTATCCCGACGGCTCAGGGGGGCACGCATGTTAATGGTCTGCGCACAGGTATTTTAGAGGCCTTACGTGAGTTCTGTGATATTCATAACTTATTGCCGCGTAGTGTCAAGCTGACCGCAGAAGATGTATGGGATGGGGTCAATTATATCCTGTCGCTTAAGTTTTCTGAACCGCAGTTTTCAGGGCAAACCAAAGAGCGTTTATCGAGTCGAGAAGCCGCTGGCGCAGTACAGACATTGGCAAAAGATGCCTTTAGTTTGTGGTTAAATCAGCATGCCGATATGGGTGCTCAGATCGCCGAGTTGGCGATTAATAAAGCAGGACGTCGCCTAAAATCTGCCAAAAAAGTCGCGCGTAAAAAGATTACTCAAGGTCCTGCCTTACCGGGTAAATTGGCTGATTGCCGTGGTGATTTACGTGATGGTGCAGAGTTATTTTTGGTGGAAGGAGATTCGGCGGGCGGTAGTGCCAAACAGGCACGAGATCGTCATTATCAGGCTATATTGCCACTGCGCGGTAAGATTCTAAATACATGGGAAGTATCCTCAGATACCGTGCTGTCGAGCCAAGAGATCCATGATATCGCCATCGCTATCGGTGTCGATCCAGCGTCAGACGATTTGTCCGAATTACGCTACGATAAAGTATGTATTTTAGCGGATGCGGATTCTGATGGTCTGCATATTGCCACCTTGATTTGCGCGTTGTTCGTTAAGCATTTTCCAGCGTTGGTTGATGCAGGACATCTATTTGTCGCCATGCCTCCGTTATATCGCGTGGATGTCGGTAAAGACGTACATTATGCGTTAGATGAGCCTGAGCTTGCCCATATTTTGGCTAATGTACCGGGTAATAAAAAAGCACAAATTACCCGCTTTAAAGGGCTGGGAGAGATGAGTGCAGAGCAGCTACGTGAGACGACCATGAATCGTGATACCCGCCGCTTAGTCCAGCTAGACATGGACGACATGGTATTAACCAATAGTGTGATGGATATGCTGCTCGCTAAGAAACGCTCTGCTGATCGTAAGACTTGGCTTGAGGACAAAGGTAACTTGGCTGATATCTCATAAACTATAGTAACAACGAGCATTAGGTAGGCTGATGCTCGCTGTAGGGTTGAGTAAGAGACAGCACGATAAAAGATTATAAAAGGCAATTTAGTGGCATAAGGTTAATGTTATTATGTAGCTATCTTTTATTATCTGGTGCCGTTATGACATCGAAGTTTAGCCGTCGTTCTAAGCCTATTGCCGCTAGTTCTACACGCTCTAAAATATTACCGAAGCTTAGCCGAAAGGATTTGGGTGACTTAATTCCCAGACGTGGCGGTGCTATTACGCCAGTTATCGGTGCGCGTTTGTTAAAAGTATTAGGCTGGCGTACTGTTGGCGATATTCCAAATGTGTCGCAAGCAGTGGTATTGGCTTTGCCGCACACTTCTTATTTGGATGGCCTCTATGCATTGCCCGGTTTGTTTGCTATTGATTTAAAAGTTAGCATTATGGGTAAGCACACATTATTCAAAGTACCAGTACTGGCACAACTATTACGTTGGATGGGTATTATTCCCATCAATCGGGGCAATAAGGGCTCAGTGCTACAAGCGAGTATTGCTAAGTTTAAGACTGGTAAGCCTTTGTTCTTGGGGCTATCTCCAGAAGGCACTCGCGATTATAGGAAAGAATGGAAAACAGGTTTTTATTATTTAGCAGTGGGCGCTGGTGTCCCTATTTTGCCAGTGGCATTGGATTATAAGACCAAAGAAATACGTTTTTTGTCAGCGGTGTATCCTACTGGCGATATCGAGGCTGACTTGCCAAAAATCTATGCTCAATATAAAGGCGTATTACCAAAATATCCTGAGCGCTTGTCGCAGCCACTACAGGATGTTAATCAATCAGCCGATTAGATATGTCTTGCGAATATGAGTATTTAAGCCTCTTAGGGATGGCTAGCAAAATACTCATATTCAATTACAAAGAGAGCAATAGCTAAAACTGAGGCTGACCGTTAGAAGCACTAATCCCGCCGTCCACCGCAAGATTGACGCCAGTAATCATCGACGCATCGTCACTTGCCAAAAAAGTAATGGCAGCGGCAATGTCCTCTGGCGTGGCCAAACGACCAAGTGGACAACGATCTAAGAATTTATCGGTCTTGGCATCATTATCTTGAATGGCACTGGTCATGTTTGTCTTAGTCACGCTCGGATCAACCGCGTTGACACGTACCCCATCAGGACCATGATCTAAAGCCAGCGTCCGTGTTAGATTGCTAACGCCAGCTTTGGCGGCATTGTAAGCTGCCATATTCCAATCACCGCCGACCCCTGACAATGATGAGACATTGACGATATTACCTTTGGTTGCTATCAAGTGCGGCATGGCTGCCTGACAGACGTAAAAAGTACCATTTAAATTCACATCAATCGCTAATTTCCAGTCTTCAGCCGTTAGCTCTGTAATTTTACCTTGAATGGCCTTACCTGCATTATTCACCAAGATATCAATCTTTTCAAATTGATCGATGGCTCTTTTAATCATTTCTTGCACTTGGCTCTGCACACTAATGTCGCAAGTAATGGTCATATAATTATCGGTATGAATCCAAGTGCGATCTGTCGGAAACTCCTTAGCGGTTTCTGCCAAACTGTCAGCTGTACGTCCTACTAAAACGACGCTAGCGCCTTCTTGAGCAAAACGAATGGCAGTTGCGCGACCGATACCTGAGCCGGCCCCTGTGACGATGACGGTTTTTTCTTTAAAACGTTTCATGATGTTCAGTCCTTGTTATCATATGCAGATAATAGTCACTACATAAAAAATGAGTAAGCAAACCCTAAGTGGTGGGTGAGTTATAAATCGATGCATCAGCTTTGCTGCTTTTATGTCATCATAACAAGTCATTGCTTTGAAAGCGACTTTGTATAATTGCACTTATGTATAGTCAGTGAAAAGTAATATTGATACCTCACGCACTGTTGATATCGATTTTTCTTGCTTGCTGTGTCTACGCTGACACAGAGGCTATAAAAAATTGATATCAGCAATAAGGTCGCGTTTTTAGGATATTTTGACTATAGTTTAGTTTTTCTTTAGCGAAGAATGCTTATTATCCTTGCAAGAAGGGCATTATCGTTCTCAGTGGCATTATAGGATGCGTTATATTCAATTGATAATAAAAGGTTGGAACTGTGTTAAATTCGACTACTGCCACATCTGAATGGGGTCATTTAGCTGATGAATTGGCTTGTTATCTGCAGGCAGCTGCGTCAGAGATTGTTTTACCTAATCTCCAAACCATAGAGGCGCGTTATGAGGCTCGGCAGTATCACTATCAGTTGCGACTAGGTAAGCTGCAGCTATTAACGCTCACGGTAACTCTGCCTTCTGAGACGAGCTTGGCTAAGATTGAGTCAGTGCGGATGGCAGCAGTCAAAGCAGCGCTGGCATGGCATAAGAGTTACACCTCTCAAAGTAAAGACGCTCAGCTGCTCAGCTATGAGGTATTGGTCGTCGATATCCAGTTTAGTGAGCACGCTAAAAATAGCATTAACAATGGTGGCGACAATGACAACAGTAGCGATAGTGATAATAACCGTAATATTGAAAACAATAGTGATTTTGAAAGTAATAGTCAGCCAAGTAAGTTACCCAAGCGTCTAAAGCATGCGTTTGCTGCGCGCTACTTTATGGAAGATTTAGTCGTTGATATAAGTGACAGTGGTCAGCAACTTCAAATATTCAGCTGGCATGATTGGTGTTCGATAATGCTAGCGTTGCAGACACCATGCGAGCTATGGCGGTTTTTGGGATATCATCTAGAGCAGCTACAGCAGTCGGTATCTAGTCACATCGCGAGCTTTGAGTCCGAAGAAAGAATTATCAGGCAGTTTTTAAGCAGTGTATCTTTATTTAACCACGCTATCACGGTCGATAACGCGCTTATCAAGTACGGTATTCAGCAAGCGCCCAATTCTGCATTGATAGCCATGAGCCTAGCGCAAAAGAATCAAAGCAAAACGGCACCGATGTATGAAAGACATATGGCCCAGGCCGCGACACTTTGGTCGCAGCTTAGTGCGCAGATGATTCATACGGTCAGTGCAGAGCTAAAAGCTAAGGCAGATAAAGAGTCAATAACACCCTCATTTTCTGTTTGGCAGCAGCAACTCTTAGATGAGTCTTTGTTTTCGCGGCATGAGCTTATCCGCACTTTATATAGACACCCAAAACAACAGCAGGCGTTGCAAAAAACTGGCTATGTAGTACATCAGCATTCGTATGAAAATCTCGGTCGGCATTATGTGCTGATATTCTATGGTCAAGATGTGCAGGGGCAGAATAGTAAGGCGGCTATTCAGCCAAACTTACAGCAAATTGCGCAAGATGTTGCCACGCGGCTACCGATGGCTGAGCTGCATCACGTCATTGTACTTGGTATAGACTTTATCTCTGAGGCAGGCGAGACCTTTATAGATATCGATCTGTGGATTCAACCTATGAATAGTATGACCCAGCGCGAGCGTCAACTTACCAAGCAAATACAGCGCCTTAAACAACAAGGTACTGAGCAGCCTACGAGCAAAAAATTGACGCAGCAAGCAAACGATTTGCCTCAAGTTCGTCTCAACCTTTCTATTCCAGCCCGCAAAGATAAACCATAAATAGTGGCACGCCTTGGTAATTAGGTAAATGCGTAGGCGTTCAATCTTAAAAAGTATAGTTGAATCACTATAAAAAAATACAGTGCTGCTGGTAATATTAGCGTATCGATTCTATGTCGAATTGACTACATCTATATAACTATTGAAATAACCAACACGAACCAATATAGTCAATGGAAAGTAATATTGATACATCAGCAATACCGTCGCGTTCTTAGGATGTTTTGATTATACCCACAAAAAAAGACAGCCTAAGCTGTCTTTTTTCATGCAAAATTATACTGTCATAAAGACTTATTTATTAGTGTTGTCGATAAGACCACTACCAGGTAACAAATCATTATCTGTCTGAATTCCAGGAGTTCTAGTCGTTCCAACATCAGTAGTATCTACAGGGTCAGTACCAAGTTTTGTGGTATCGACTGTATCTGTACGTAAGTTAGTTGCCGAGGTAGTTGGTGCACTCGGCGTATTCTCACGAACTGAATCAGCAACTTTGTCTTGCGTCGATGAATTAGGCGTCAAAGCAGACTTCGCTTTTGCTTCAGTACGCTCTTTGTCCATTTTATCCTGCATCTTGCGGAGGAAACGTGCTGCTGCTTCTTGACCACCAAGACCGAATGATAGAGCAAAGGCAACCGCAACGGCACCTAGTGTTAGACCAAATGCTAGGTTAACAATAGAGTCAGCAATACCCATCGCTTTTAGACCCATGGCTAGTACCAAACCCATGATTAATACACGTACGATGTTTGCTAAGAACTGTGAGCCTTGCTCAGAGCGCTCAACGACACCAGCAATGATATTGGCAAGCCAAAAACCGATGAATAGGATAATCGCGCCCAAGATGATGTTGGCACCGAAAGCAATAAACATCGCGATGATAGCTGAGATAGGCTCAAAACCTAACAAATCAGCGGCAGCGATAGAAGCGAATAACATCGCAAAGAAGATGATCGCATAGCTAACGAGGTCTGAAACTTTCTTATCGCCC
Source organism: Psychrobacter sp. Sarcosine-3u-12 (assembly GCF_002836005.1). Taxonomy (NCBI): domain Bacteria; kingdom Pseudomonadati; phylum Pseudomonadota; class Gammaproteobacteria; order Moraxellales; family Moraxellaceae; genus Psychrobacter; species Psychrobacter sp. Sarcosine-3u-12. The sequence goes on along the minus strand of NZ_PJBY01000070.1, from coordinate 41,484 downwards.
ATCGTTTCTTGCAAGCCAACTTTGGCAGGCAATTGGTTGATCTGAGTGTTTTCGATCAAGCCTTTGATGATGTTAGCGACCATACGTACCACGTAGAAAGTCACAACGAGGATAGCAACTGCCATAAAGATATTTGGCAACGCTTCCATGATTTTGTTCAGCATGTTCGTCGCAGGACGAGCAATCACTTCGATTTTTAACGCATTTAATGCTGCGATAATCGTTGGGATAATCACAACTAAAAAGGCTAATGAACCCGCAATATTAGGTAGGCTGTTTTGTTCGCTTAAACCTGCTTTTGTTGCCAGTTTTTGCACATCAAAAGTAGAAACAAGGTTGGTCACAATGCCGCGTACTACTTTAGCAATGATATAACCAACGACAAATACAACACCAGCAATTAGGATGTTCGGAATAAAGCTGAAGATTTTGTCAACCATATTAGTCAATGGTGCAAATAGACCATCAAGCTCTAATTGACCCAATACCATGGTTAGAACAACCAATAAGATGAACCAATAAACCATATCAGCAATTGTGCTGCTCATTGGTTTGACGCCAGCTTGTGCACTTAAACGCTCATCCATTGATGTCTTGGCCAATGCGGCATTGATCGCTGTGCGGGCAACAGTTGCCACTACCCAACCAATCACACCAAGGGCGATAGCACCGATAAGGTTAGGGATAAAGGCCAATACTTGGTTGACCATGTTTGCAAATGGTGCCGAAATAGAGTTCAAGTTCAATTGGCTAAGAGCCCCTGAAATTGCGATGATAAAGATAAACCAAAAAACAATCTTAGAGATAATACCCTCTAGATCGTAGGTTTTACCAGTGGAAGAGTTCATGCGTTGGTTAAGGTTCACTTTAGACAACACACCACGTACCAACGCCGCGATACCTAGTGCCACGAGCCAGCCAATAATAAATATCAAAATCGCGCCAATGATAGAGCCGATGGGCCCACCAAGATAACCGTTAAAAGATGTAAACATTGGATTCATCTTATCCTCCTTTAATCATCATACATGAGCCACAAAATAACAAGAATAGCTGGCACAATTGTCATGTACCCAGCACCGTTATTATTCAGCAAAACCATATAGATGGTAATTATAAATAGTATTTTTAATTTAAGTTATACAGGGATATTATAATGACTGAATCAGTAATACTATTATGGTAAACATAGGCTTGCGCTGGTGATACATTTGTGCTGCGCAGCGCTGCTACCGATACCTAAACATATATTAGTAAAACTTACGTTCAGTTACTTATCACCTTAACTAATTTAGCTTAGCTGATGTATTGATAGATTTAAAGACAGAAAGCTTAACCTGTTACTATATTTGTGTGATAACTTGTTATTTTTATGATAAATTTTAACACAGACTGTACATTAGCCCGATAATTTTATCCTAACCGTGGCTCCTAAAACTAAGATTTGTTATTATAGAAATATGTGACATCTCGCCACTATTCTTACAATTTGAGAGTAATATATGAAAAAAATCACCACTTTAAGCGTTAGTGCACTTGCTAGTGCTATGTTATTAGTTACCGGTTGTAGTACTAATAATGGTAATCAAGAAACTTCTACCCAAAGCGTTTCAGTCACTGAAAAAAGCCCAGCCAATGAAAAAGTAGGTTATAGCTTGGGCTATATGATGGCTGAAGGTAACAAAGAAGCGGTCGGTGATCTAAATCTTGATACCTTTGAAAAAGGCTTCCGTGATGGTTATGAAGGCAATGATTCCGCATTGACGCAAGAGCAAATGCAAGAAGTATTGATGACCTATCAAAAAGAGCAAGAAGCGAAGTTTGTCAAAGATATGGAAAGCAAAGCGACTGACAATAAAGCTGCTGGTGAAGCATTCTTAGCGGCAAACGCGAAAAAAGAAGGCGTAAAAGAGACGGCTTCTGGCTTACAATATAAAGTCATCACCCCAGGTACTGGTAAATCACCAAAAGCAACTGACGTGGTCGAAGTAAACTACGAAGGCAAATTGATTGACGGTACGGTATTTGACAGCTCTTATGAGCGTGGTGAGCCAATTGAGTTCCCACTGAATCAAGTCATCGCTGGCTGGACCGAAGGTCTACAGTTGATGAAAGAGGGCGGCAAATATGAGTTTTATATCCCATCAGACATCGCTTATGGCGAAGCGGGCAACTCAGGTATCGAGCCTAACAGCACATTGATCTTTACGGTTGAGCTGTTAAAAGTAAAATAATGCGTTATTAGACTTTTAACCTATAGTGGTTATAAGAAATAAGAAAGCCCTCATAACTATTATGAGGGCTTTTTCGTGTGCGGTAATTAAGTGAGCTTTTAACGACTTAACCTAGGCGCTGACTATAGAGATTTTGGTGCTATAGCGTTTTTTGGAACACTTTAGAGTTACGACCGTTATTATATTTTTCACGGCGCGCTTCTGGTAAAGCGCTTGCCTCAACTTCCGCAAAGCCTTGCTCAACGAACCAATGCGCGGTACGAGTGGTCAGAACAAATAACTTATGCAGACCATGGCTGCGTGCTTGCTGCTCTAAAAATGCCAGCAAGTCAGCACCGCGGCTACCGCTACGATATTCAGGATGAACCGCGACACAAGCCACTTCTGCAGCATCCGCATCTAATGGATAGAGCGCTGCACAGCCCAAAATCATACCATCACGCTCAATGACACTATAATGATCAATCTCTTGCTCTAAGCGTTCGCGCGAGCGGCTGACTAAGATGCCTTGTTCTTCTAATGGCGATAACAGCTCAATAAGTCCCACGACATCGTCGATATCTGCGCGGCGAATCTCTTCATAAGGGTCGTGGCTAATGAGCGTACCAGAGCCATCACGGGTGAATAGCTCTTCCAATAGCGCGCCATCTTTGGCGTAAGAGATAATATGGGTGCGATGGACACCTTGGCGACAAGCGTTACTGGCGCAATTTAAAAAGTAGTTAATCTCACAGTTTAAGTCCCGATCCCGTAAGAAGCGATCGACTTCGTTTGGAATCATCTCGCGTAGCAAGCGGTCATCGTCATTGATGCCGGCTTCTTCACCCAAAAATATAAGCTTGTCCGCGCCAAGTGCCACCGCAGCGCTCAATGCTACATCTTCGGCGAGTAAATTAAAGACTTCACCTGTCGCCGAATAACCCATTGAGCCTAAAATCACAATATGATCGTGGAGTAGGTTATTTTTAATCGCCTCAACGTCGATAGAGCGCACTTCACCGGTCATCTGATAATCGACACCATTACGAATGCCATAGGGACGAGCAGTGACAAAATTGCCCGAAACGGCATCGATGCGCGAGCCATACATGGGTGAGTTGGCCAGTCCCATCGACAGCTGTGCTTCTATCTGTAAGCGGATGGCACCAACGGCTTGTAAGATAGAAGGCATCGCCACACGCGGCGTCACTCGAATGTCTTCATGCAACGGCGAGGTGATATCAGTCCCTTGCAGGTTCTTTTCGATCTGCGGTCGTGCTCCATGTACCAAGACTAGCTTGATACCCAAGCTATGTAACAAGGCAAAGTCATGAATAAGCGTGCTGAAATTCGAATGATTGACCGCTTCACCACCAAACATAATCACGAAAGTCTTACCGCGATGGGTATTAATGTAGGGGGCAGAGTTGCGGAACCAATGAACGTATTCAGGATTAATCTGTGGCATGGCGCTAGTAGTCATAATAGGAGCAATAGTAGTCAGAATAAGAAAAGGGGCGTGACAAAAGATACCTGTCGCTAAAGAATTACCATAGCAAAAAACGCCGTTATGAGCTATCTTTTATTTCAGTAGCGTTAATCAATCTTTATAGTAGATTGACGATATACACAACCTCAACACGCGGTTAGTGTACCTACAAACGCTTTTTGCTATGCTAATCGCTATTGCTTTACAGACGGCTAACGCAGATAATCAATAAAAATAACCGTTATTAGTACTCAGTGTATATGATGATGACTGGTCTATCTATAGCCAGAGATGGTAGCCATTAAATACATTGCTTATATAAAGTCTCATCTATTCAAATCGTCAAAAACTTAAGACGTTAAAACGCAATGTTGCAGCGATAAGTTTTATATTAAAAAGTATTCAGAAGTCAGTGCTGATAAAAAAGCATTAACAAGACAGTATTACTAAGAAGGTATTAACAAGACAGTCAAGTTTTGCCAGCTACGTTTTACCGATACATTAACTAGGGATAATGAAAGTCATGAAAAAAAGTAACCATCTTGCCAATCCTTTTAGCGCTTTTAGCGGCCACCGCTTGTTTCACGTGATAGCCGGTACGCTCGTCGGTGTCATGGCGGTCACCCAAGCATCAGCGATGTTGCCGACGCCAGAGCAAGCGATCGATACTTCAGTTGCTGTGCAGTCCAACAGCAATCAAGCAAGCACCAATAGCGGTAACTCTACCGTGCAAGCCGTTAATAGCAAAATTACCGCCTCGCTGATTAGTGTTGATGCCAATGGTCAAGAGGTCTTGGTGCCGGTTAATGCCAATACGCGTTTGCAGTCAGGCAATGTCTTAGAGTATCAAGGGTATTTTACCAATACCAATGCTGATCGCGTCCGTAAAATGACGGTCACCATGAGTATCCCTGAGCAAGTAGAACTATTGCGCGCGGTCTCTCCTGACTTTCCCTATGGTAGCACCGATGGCAATACTTTCGCCCGTATGCCGCTACGTGGCAAAGTAGACAACCAACTGCAAGAAATCCCATTGAAATACTATAAATCGGTACGCTGGGATATCGAAGGGGTTGGCCTTAATGACACCGTGGCAGTGAAATATCGCGCCCGCGTTAAATAAATTTGCTTATTAATTGATGCCGTCTGTTTAAGCAGAATTGATCTAGCTAACAGTAAAAAGCACCACGATTTATGACTGCGGTGCTTTTTTAATGGCTGAAATTCTAGGGCGTGTCCTCATTTTAAAAATGGTGATAAAAGTGAGGTCAATTGCAGTCAAACAAGGAAAATAGCGCAGATAATATCGAGACATTACGCACTGCTGATATCAATCTTCTTTGCTGTAATGTACCTGCGCAGACAGAGACGACAAAAAATTGATATCAGCAATACCGTGGCGTTTTTAGGGTATTTTGATTATATATCGCTATAGAGTCGCATATTTACTCTGCGATTTTTCTTTAATTAATTGCTTAATCGCAGTGATTTGTGGTGTGGTGGCTTGCGCGCCAGCCGTAATAAGGGCACTACGTTGACTGGTATCTAATGAGCTAATATGACCCACATCAGGGGTAATGACGATGTCAGCGCGCCCGCGTTCATTGCGTATCGATGCGCTGTGTTTGGCGTCTGCATAAGCAACGTTGGAAGTGTTATTAGGTGCTACATTAGAGGATAGATTGTTTTCAAGTAATGCCCAAAAGCCACTCAATGAGGTGATAGCAGGTAAAAGATTGTTCGTTACGTTCTTTTTGCTAGTAGGCACTGTCACGTCGACAGCGATGATGATATCTGCCCCCAAATCACGCGCGCTATCGACAGGCACTAAGCTGACCACACCGCCATCAATATATTTTTTGCCAACTTTTTCGGGAATACGCGGGGCAATAAAAATATTGGGCACGCTACAAGACGCTTGAACGGCAAGTCCAGCATCTCCCGTGCTAAAGACCGCTTTTTTTAGTGTGTGCTTCTCAGCCGCGACCGCAGCGAAGTGTATGGGAAAAGACTCTATAGGGCGTCCGCCAACTTTGGTATTAATAAAGTTTTTGAGTTTGATACCTTCTATAAAGCCTTGGTTGGATAAGGTAAAGTCCGTCAATTCGCTATCAGTGGTGGTCAATGCCAAGCGCTCAAGCTGTGCTGGCATGTAACCGCTGGCATATAGACTACCAACCAAGCTGCCGACGCTGGTGCCAACGACCAAAGTTGGTTTGATGCCGTTTGCTTCTAACGCCTTAATTACGCCAACATGCGCAAAACCTTTGGCACCGCCGCCGCCCAATACCAACGCAACTTTTGGTGCATCTGCTATGGGTGCTACTGATGTTGGTGGCGGTGTCAGCGTGCTACAAGCGTTGATACTTAGGGACAATATGGCAAACACACTGATACGCAGGAATAGCAAATGATGATAAGATTGAGGCAGTAAAGTGGGCGCAAACATAAAAAAGACCTTATAAAATCATCATAAGTTAGGGCATTGGTTGATTGTTTATACGTTTAATTCTTGAGACATTTATTTATCAAGCAAGCTATTTATCGATAAAGTTTCTTATCGGTAAAGTTGCTAATCCATAAAGGATAGATTGGATGTATGTCTCCACAAAGCATCTAGACGCAGTATTACTAAATAGCTTAGCATAATCAATCATATTGTCAGTTATAATGAGTCTGACTCAGTATTTTTATAGCCAGTTGATTATCATCGCTTTTATAGGTCGTAAGTAGTATCAGAGTGCCTAATAAACTATTTTGCACTTACGCAATGTAAAACCAATATCGTTAGGATTTTTGATGCCCATATCGGTTAGTCACGCCTCATCACCTTCCTCAACTCAGTCAGCCGAGCATTGGAGATCTGAGCAGCCTATGTCGGCACTCGATATGCCAGTGACGGCGCTGGCAGGTGTTGGCTCCAAGGTTGCCGAGCAACTGGCACAGTTGAGTATTGTGCGAATCTTTGATTTGCTACTGCACCTGCCACGAGATTATGAAGACCGTAGCCGACTGGTATCGATAGCAGACGTGGGGCATGGACAAGCAGCGTTAATCACTGGGCGCGTGGTACACGTCGATGTCAAGCGCAGTGGCATGACCGTGATTGTAGATGATGACACTGGGACGATATCTTTACGGTTTTTTAAAGTCTATCGAGGTCTGGCGCAGACCATGAGTTTGGGCACGCAATTGCAATTGTTCGGCGAAGTAAAAGTCAGCCGTTATGGTAAGCAGATGCATCATCCCGAGTATCAAATCATTACTGATAGCAGCGCCATAACCAATACTGGGTTGCAGCCCATTTATCCTAGTGTCAAAGGCTTGCATCAGAATAAATTGCGTACTTTGATTAAGTTGGCGCTACAAACTGTGCGCAGTCAAGGTCTACCGATGACGCTGTTTACCAATGACGATTTTGCCGTGGTCGCTGATTTACCGTTAGCACCCTTTGAGCCTACTAAATCAGCAGTTACAGAAGATGATTTTCCAGACGATATTTTTTCAACGCTTGCCCGCAGTGTGCCTGACAATTCTATTAATAATAGTGTCAATAAAACCAGCCCTTCTACTTATAGTGCAAATAATGAACCCCATACAGCCGCTGCTAGTATTGCCAATAGTAATGTCTATAACCTGACGATATTTGAAGCCTTAGTGTTATTGCACACGCCGCCCACTTATACCGATGCTGGTCGGCAATATCAGCTGCTCACTCAATTAAGTGCTCGTACTCATGCGGCATGCCAGCGATTAATCATTGAAGAGTTAACCGCGCATCAACTCAGTTTGTTATATCGACGTCAGCAATTACATCAGCATAAAGCACCTAAATGTGCCGCTCAAAGCCCGCTTGCGGATAAGTTGTTTGCCGCTTTACCCTTTGATTTAACAGGCGCACAGCAACGGGTGATGAAAGACATCACAGCTGATATGGCGACTTCTATTCCGATGTTGCGACTGGTACAAGGCGATGTGGGCGCTGGTAAAACGTTGGTCGCGGCAGGTGCGGCAGGCTATGCGCTCGACAGTGGCTGGCAAGTGGCGGTTATGGCACCCACAGAGATTTTAGCAGAGCAGCATTTGGTCAATTTTAAAAACTGGTTTGAACCCTTAGGTGTTGGGGTCGGCTGGTTGGCTGGCAAACAAACCGCGAAGCAGCGCCGCGAAGCATTAGAGGCGGTGAGTGAGAATACGGTGCAAATAGTGGTTGGGACTCATGCGTTGTTTCAAGAAACAGTACAGTTTGCCAAGTTGGGCTTGGTCATTATCGATGAGCAGCATCGTTTTGGCGTTGAGCAGCGTATGGCCTTGACCAATAAAGGCGTAGCCAATAGCACGCCGCATCAGCTGATTATGACGGCAACGCCCATTCCGCGTACGCTGGCGATGAGCGTCTATGGTGATATGGATACCTCTATCATTGATGAGTTGCCACCCGGTCGTACACCAATTACGACAGTGACCATTGACCGTAATCGCCGCGATGAGGTGATTGAGCGTATTGCGATTAATTGTGAGGCGGGCAGGCAGGCCTATTGGGTCTGCTCATTAGTAGAAGAATCTAGTGTGCTGGATGCGCAAGCGGCGGAAGCCACTTATGAAGACCTAAATGAGCGCTTAAATATTCGCATTGGTCTCGTCCATGGCAAGATGAAGTCCGCTGACAAACAAGCCATCATGCAAGCATTCAAATCCGGAAATCTTGATCTGCTCATTGCCACAACGGTCATCGAGGTTGGCGTCGATGTGCCGAATGCGTCGCTCATGGTCATTGAAAATGCCGAACGTTTAGGGTTGTCACAGCTACATCAATTGCGTGGACGCGTCGGGCGTGGTTCGACCAAAAGCTACTGTGTGTTGTTATACCAAAAGCCGTTGTCAGAAACAGGCACGGAGCGCTTAAATGTATTGCGCGACAGTACCGATGGCTTTGTCATTGCCCAAAAAGACTTAGAGCTGCGCGGGCCGGGTGAGCTGCTGGGTAAACGTCAAACGGGCAATGTCGGTTATTATTTGGCCGATCTGATTCGTGATGAGCAATTATTTGCCATTGCCCAGCACCTTGCCAAACACTTAATTGCTGATCCTGCACGTAAAGCAGATGTCAGTCAGCTTATCCATCGCTGGATGCCAGAAGCCAGCCGTTACACCAATGCATAGCGGGTTTTTTATCCGTATAGTCAATCCTATATAAATTAGACTCATTAAGTTTACTACTTGCCTTACTTTCACTCGCCTCCCTTTTATCTGAATTGTCTTGAGCCAACCATACTATTATCGAATAATTTATATAGTTATGTTCTTTTACTGGTTATATTTATTCGCTAATATCAATTTACGAATATAAAATATGAGTATAATCAATTGTTTATAGTTTATCTGTATTGCGATAGCTTGCGCTCAAATATTCGCACTCTAATATCTTAATAAACTAATATTGACTTATTTGTTCGATAATTTCGGTTGATATATGTTCACTACTATGGCAGTTTATGTTGCTGCATCACTATTTGTGACCGTGCTGGTTTGCTAGTATGTGGCTGTTTTGGCGTTTTAGTTAGAACGAAAAGTGGCCAAATAATACTATAGTCGTTGCTTTGATAGCTTCTAACAGGACGTTAGAAAATGGTAGTGTACGTATCTCAACGGTTCGAGAAGTCATCGACCCTGATCAAGATTCCGGCACATTAAGAGCCGTAAATGGGCTGTTAGGTATTTTGCCAGCTGATACGGATCTAGGAGAGTTGGGTGCATCGGCATCGGGCACAGTCAACGTTAATGGCTTAGAGAGCTGGACCAGTGCTGGTACTGGTTTAGAATCTGATGATGTCGATACGGCAGGTTTGTTGTTCAACTATTATTTTGATGACAACTGGTCAGTAGAGTTCAAAGCGGGCATACCACCAAAAGTAGATATCATGGGTAAGGGTCAGGTCTTCGCCCCCTTTACTGGTGAGGTTAATGCTAGTGGGATAGGCTCGGTATTGCCAGAGTTTGCGATTAAAAAAGACATTCCGATTACGGACTTAGAGCAAGGCAATGGGGTGGCATCAACGGCGCGAGCTTGGCTACCAGCAGCTGGTATACAGTATCAATTTGGCCAATCTGGCGTCAATAAATTCCGCCCTTACGTGGTAGCAGGCGTCATGTATGCCTACTTTAATGATATCGATTTGAATGACGGTATCCGTCAAGACTTGGAGCGTGCTGGCGATCAAATCCAAAATATCAAAGATGGCAAAGCAGGCGCTGCTTTAGAAAATGTAAAATCTAGTAGTGCGATGAAGGTTGATGTCGAGGCCGATAGCGCCTTTGCCCCTATCCTCACTCTTGGTGCGACTTATGACTTTAATGACAGATGGTTTGGCGTCGGCTCTTTGTCCTATGCAAAACTCGATAGCGACACAACTATTACGGTCAAAAACGAAGCTGGCGAAAAACTGATTCGTGCCAAGTCTAACCTTGATATCGATCCATACATTACTTATCTTGGCGTCGGCTATCGCTTCTAATTTACTGGTGATAGATGCTCGAACTTGATTAATGACAACGCACATTCTTAGGGGTGTGCGTTGTGTTATGTGGCTACTTCGTTTTATAGTCAAATTACTATAAAAATGTTACGGCGTTGACCTCGTTTGAAGTATGACCTATACATCTGCACTCGGCTGCCTTGTACTATTTCCAAATTGAACCGACTATATAAAAAACAAGATGACGATTAGATTGTGCTATCCTCAATTATTTTATAGATTATTGCAATAATAAACATCAGCTTAGAGACTGCCTCTACTTTCTGCCATTTTTATTATTACTATCATTTATAGCTATGACTAGGCTTAACAACCTATGCTAATTGTTTTGAATTTTATTATTGCCCGTACTTATAGAGACTTATCATGAGCGATCTTGAAGAAACCAACCCTAAACTATCTCCTGAATCTGAGCTGCCACCATACCGTCAAGCTGACACGCTAGGTAATAAACCTTCGTCAAAGATGCCGCTGTGGTTGTTGCCAGTGCTCGGTATTGTGCTGGTCATTGGTGTCCTGCTCGGAAAATATTGGGGCGCTGGTGATGAGGCGCTCAGCGATGGGTCACCAACATCGGCAAGCACACAAAACGATGGCAAAAATCCGAGCGATGCCAGTACGGAGCAGTCTGTGCTATCGGTAGAAACCGTGATGCCAAGCCAAGATACGATTGGCAATACTTTGAGTGCGGACGGTACCATCAGTGCCAAAGATGTCGCTAATGTCAGCCCTAAAGTAAATGGTGTGGCTATCGAGCAGGTGTTGGTTGAAGAAGGCGATCGGGTCAAAGCGGGGCAAGTCCTGGCGATATTTGATACTGATGCCATGCGGCAGCAAGTCTTGCAGGCAGAAGCCGATGTTGCCGAAGCCGAAGCAACGCTTGCCAATGCAACTGCCGATGCCGCTCGTGTCCTACCGCTGATTGAGATTGATGCCATTAGTAGGCAAGAAGCGGATCGCTATCGTACCTCAAAGCTACAGGCAGAGGCGGCCTTGCAAGCGTCGAAAGCGCGTCTTAGTACCCAACGCTTGAGTGTGAAGAACGCCAATGTGCTCGCGCCAGTCAGCGGTGTTATCAGTGAAAAAATGGCGGAAGTCGGTATGGTTGCTGGAGGCGTTGCTGGAGGCGTTGCTGGAGGCGAGCCATTATTTACCATTATTAAAGGCGGTATTTTAGAGTGGCGTGCGGATATCGATCCTAAGCTGCTAGGCGAAGTGAGTGTCGGTACGCCAGTGCGCGTCAGCTTGCCAGCCGGCGATTCGGTCATGGGTAAAGTTAATCGTATTGCGCCAACGGCCGATGATAATCGCCAAATCACCATTTATGCTAGCCTTGCGCCAAACTCAAAAGTACGCGCGGGCATGTATCAAACGGGCGAGTTTTTATTGGGTAGCACCAGCGCGCAAACGGTGCCCAATAGCGCTATCGTCAGTAATGACGGCTATGATTACGTGATGCTAGTGACCAATATTAAGAGCCAAGACGGTCAAAACATTGGCCGTATCAAGCAACAACGCGTAACTTTGGGTGAGCGCTTTGGTGACAATGTGGCACTAACGGAGCCACTATCAGCAGACAGCCGACTTGTAAAGCAGGGCGGTAGCTTTTTAAACGACGGCGACTTGGTACGTATCGTTGATGGTCTAAATACCGCCATTGATACATCAGGCAGCCAAACTGGTAAAGCTGCAAACACTGCAACCACTGGCACAGCCACGCAGGCGCGCTCATGAGTTTAAATGTCTCCGCTTACTCGATTAGAAACCCTTTGGTTGCCATCTTGCTGTTTGTGCTGCTGACCTTGGGCGGCATCTACGGTTTTATGCAAATGAAGGTGCAGCAGTTTCCAGATATTGATTTGCCAGCGGTCGTGGTCACGGTGACTTTGCCGGGTGCCGCACCGTCGCAGCTCGAAAACGATATTGCCAAAAAGATAGAAAATAAGCTCACTAGTATTGAAGGTGTCAAGCATATTCGGACGACGCTACAAACTGGGGCGGCCACGATGGTCACTGAGTTTGTCTTAGAAAAAGATATCCAAGAAGCGGTCGACGATGTGCGTTCAGCGGTCGGTGAAGTGCAGGGCGACCTACCAGCAGCGGCCAATGATCCTATCATTACGAAGGTCTCAACTGCCGGATTCCCAGTCGTCACCTATTCGGTGGCTGCTGATAACATGAATGTAGAAGACCTCTCTTGGTTCGTGGATGATACCGTTACCAAGCGTCTCTCTGACATTCCGGGCGTCAGTACGGTAAGCCGGATCGGTGGTTTACAGCGTGAGATTACCGTCGCGGCGGATCCTATCGCTTTGAGTGGGCTAAAGTATTCTATTACTCAGCTGTCGCAACAAATAGCGGGTATTCAACAAGACAGCTCAGGTGGTGAAGCGGAAGTGGGCACAACCACGCAAACCATTCGGGTGTTGGGTGCGGTCGAGCGCGCAGGTGAGCTGAATGATCTGCAAGTAGCTGTACCAACAGGTGGCACCCAAGCGCTTGGGCGTATGGCACAAATCACTGATGGCGCGGCTGATCCAAGCTCTATTGCTAAACTCGATGGGCAAACGGTGGTGGCGTTTAATATTACGCGCTCACGCGGTGCCAGTGAAGTTGAAGTGATGGAGCTGGTCGATGCAGAGCTTGCCAAGCTGTCCGCAGACGTCGGCAATATCAATATTGAAAAAGTCTATGACCGGGCCACTCCCATTGCAGAAGACTATCAAGCCTCACTACGTATGCTCATTGAAGGCGGTTTGCTCGCCGTAGTAGTGGTATTCCTGTTTTTAAAGAATATTCGTGCCACCATCGTAGCGGCAGTGGCGTTGCCGCTATCCGTCATTCCTACTTTTTTAGGCATGTATCTGTTTGGCTTTAGTCTCAATATTATCTCCCTGTTAGCACTGTCACTGGTCATTGGCGTACTGGTCGATGATGCCATCGTTGAGGTCGAAAACATCATTCGCCATCTGCGTATGGGTAAGACGCCTTATGAGGCAGCGATGGAAGCCGCCGATGAGATTGGGTTGGCAGTAGTCGCCACGACTTTTACCCTAATTGCAGTATTTTTGCCCACCGCTTTTATGGGTGGTATTGTCGGTCAGTTCTTTCGTCAGTTTGGTTGGACGGCCGCCTTATCAATTTTTGCCTCATTAATGGTGGCGCGTTTGATCACGCCCATGATGGCGGCCTATATCCTACGACCAGAAAAAAAGTACGTCGAAAAACAAAGCAAAATGATGACGTGGTATCTCAAGATAGTCTCATGGACGTTGCAGCATCGCTGGCTCACGATGGGCGCAACCTTGGTCTTGTTTGTGGCCTCGCTGGCATTGGTAAAACTGCTACCGACGTCTTTTATTCCCGATAACGATATTAACCAAACGCGTGTGGCAATTGAGCTTACGCCTGATGTGGCTTTAGAGGATACTGAGCGCGTTGCCGCACTGGCCAGTGCGCGTATTTTAGCCATGCCTGAAGTGACCAATATCTTTACCTCAGTGGGGGAAGCGCAGCAGGAGATGGATTCCGCTTCAAGCGGGGGTAAAGCAGAAAACATCGCTGGCTTGGATATTGTGCTAGCGCCGCGAGCAGAGCGTATCTCTAAACAAGAGATTGAACGAAAAATTAGTAATATGTTGGCAGAGGTGCCGGGTGCTCGTTTTACAGTCGGTCTATCGAGCGGCGGTGAGACAGGATATAATTTTTCTTTAACCAGTACCAATCCAGAAGTATTAGAACAGACTGTCCAGCAGATCATGTCAGATATCCGTGCGTTACCGAGTGCTGGATCAGTGACCAGCGACCGCAGTTTGCCGCGTCAGGAGCTGACAGTGACGCCGAACCGATTGGCGATGGCTGATAAAGGGGTGACCACCCAAGATATCGCTACCACGTTACGTATAGCGACCGTTGGTGACTATGAGCAGCGTTTATCCAAGCTGAACTTAGACACGCGGCAGATACCTATTGTGGTGCGCTTGCCAGATATTGCCAAGCAAAATGTCAGTCAATTAGAGGGTTTGTATGTGCCGAATACCCAGCCTGCAGGTCAAGGGGTGCGGGTCGGTGAGGTTGCGTCGCTAAACTTTGGCACAGGACCTGCTCAGATTAATAGGCTTGATAGAGAGCGTGCTATTACGATTACTGTCCAGCCTGCCAGTGGCGAGCTGGGTGATTTGGTGCAAGCGGTCAAAAGTACACCGACGATGCAGCAACTACCATCGTCAATTACTGTCATTGATCAAGGTCAGGCAGAAAACATGGCCGAGTTATTCAGCGGCTTTATTATCGCTATGTCTGTCGGTGTGGTCTGTATCTTAGGCGTGCTTATTCTGTTATTTGGACGTCTGCTACAACCTTTCACCATTCTGATGGCATTGCCTTTGTCTATTGGTGGTGCCTTCGTCGGCTTGGTGATTACCAATAGTAGTCTGTCTATGCCATCGATGATTGGCTTTATCATGCTAATGGGTATCGCTACCAAGAACTCTATCTTGCTGGTCGATTATGCGCTGATTGCACAGCGTCGTGGCATGGCACGTTTTGAGGCAATTATTGATGCCTGTCATAAGCGCGCGCGTCCTATCATTATGACCACTATTGCGATGGGTGCTGGCATGTTGCCATTGGTGTTTGGCTGGGGCGATGCGGATCCTACTTTCCGTCGTCCGATGGCAGCTGCTGTTCTTGGCGGTCTGGTAACCTCCACATTATTAAGCTTAGTGGTGATTCCAGTGGTTTATACCTTGATGGATGATTTGTCAGGCTGGTTTGCTAAATGGCTAATGCCGCATGGCAAAGAAAAGCAGGCAACGATGGAGGAAAAGGTCTGAGGAAAAGGTCTAGGGCATACCTTATTGTAGGGCCTTAGTAGGTCGTGAATGATGACATGATGATGGCGCAAGACAATATTTATTGCTTAAATAGGGTCTTAGCGTCATTATATATGGACAAAGTTGTTGATCACAGCGGACGTGATTGACCTACCATAGACCGCTACAAAGGAATGTCGTTATGCGTCGATTCTCACTACCACCCGTCGTTTTATCTTATCGTAAGCCTCTGGCAGCGCTTCTATTGCTTGCTTTAGGTATCACTAGTAGTCAAGCTACCACCTATAATATCGATCCAACCCATGCCAATGCCCGCTTTGCGATTGACCATTTTGGTACTTCTACCAATACAGGTGGCTTTTACAATATAACGGGTCAGGTAGAGTACGACCCAGAGTCTAAGCTAGGCAATGTCTCGTTGGTTATTCCGCTAAACAGTCTAAATACTGGCAACAAAGAATTTGATAACACTCTTAAAAGTGCAGATTTTTTTGATATTGAAAAGTTCCCATTGGCTTCTTTTAAGTCTACTAAGTGGCATTTTGCAGATGAAAAAGGCAGCGCCGGGGTCACTAAAGTTGATGGCATGCTGACAATGCATGGTAAGACCAACCCTATTACGTTAACAGCAACCAAATTCAACTGCTATTTTAGCTTTATACTAAAAAAATCCGTGTGCGGTGGAGATTTTAAGACGACGCTTGATCGAACCAAGTGGGGCATTAGCAAATATACCTTGTTAGGTATCACTGAAAAAGTTGATTTGGATATTCAGATTGAGGCGGCAAAGCAGTAGATTTCTAGGGCGTGTCCTCATTTTAAAAATGGTCATAAAAATAAGATAAATTGCCGTCAAAAGAGGAAAGTAGCGCAAATAATATCGAGATATTAATCAGCTATTTGACAATGTTTGGCAAAATTTAGCCATTTTTAGTCCATTTAGATACAAGCGTTTGAATTGAGGACACGCTCTAGGCTTAGAAGCAGATTTTTTATGTAACCGTGTGAAGTATATTTATCATGGTAAGCAGAAAAACCAAGACTTATAGCGTTTTGGTTTTTTTATTGAGTCATTACTTATCGCCAAACTCTTCCTATCTTCCTTGTTGGTGCCTACTTAGCTCTTGCATTAGATAGGGCTGCCGTATCCATCATATAGTCAAAATATCCTAAAAACGCGACGATATTGCTGATATCAGTTTTCTTCTATCGTGTGGCAACTCTTCTAACATGAATAATATTCATCTTATATCAAAATTGTATCGTTTTTATTCATGTAGTGATTTAGGTATGATTACCACATACAAAAATTTGGTGTTATCTCAGTCAATGAGATTAGGGTAGGAGATTATCATGAGTAAACAATTTACATATTCCATCTCGAGCATTCGTTTTGATGAAAACTATCAGCCAGCAGACAGCACACGTCTGACGACTAACTTTGCCAATTTGGCGCGTGGCGAGAGACGTCAAGAGAACTTACGCAAAACGCTGACTATGATAAATAACCGTTTTAATGATCTCGCGCATTGGGATAACCCAACAGCAGACCGTTATTCCGTTGAAGTTGATATCATCTCTGCTGACTTGGATATCGAAGGTAATGGTCATACATTCCCAGTCATTGAGACCTTAAAAACAACGATTGTGGATCATAAAGAAAACAAGCGTATTGACGGTATGATTGGCAATAGCTTCTCCTCTTATGTGCGCGATTATGACTTTAGCATTGTACTGCCGGAACATTTTGAGAAAAACCCAAAATCGCCACCAGCAGCCGATTTTGGTGATTTGCACGGCAAACTGTTTCAACACTTATTGAACTCAGAGGCCTATCAAACCAACTTTGATAAACAACCTGTGATTTGTCTGAGTGTGTCAAGTAGTAAAGTCTATCAGCGTACTGGCAATCAGCATCCTGTACTAGGGCTTGAATACAAGCAAGATGAGTATTCCTTAACCGATGACTATTTCCATAAAATGGGCTTAACAGTGCGCTACTTTATGCCTGCCGGTAGTGTGGCGCCTTTAGCATTTTATTTCGCGGGCGATTTGCTGAGTGATTACACCGACCTTGAGCTAATCAGTGCCATCAGTACCATGGAGACTTTTCAAAAGATTTACCGCCCTGAAATCTATAATGCCAACTCAACCGCTGGTCACGTATATCAGCCAAGTTTGAAATACCAAGATTATTCACTGACTCAAATTGTCTATGACCGCGAGGAGCGCAGCCAGATGGCGGTGACGCAAGGCAAATTTACCGAAGATGAGTTCATTAAACCCTATCAGGCCATTCTTGATGAGTGGGCGGCAAACTATGTAGTGACAAGTGAAACTGTGCAAAAAGAAGCGGTAAAAAAACGCGCGGCTTAATAGACCTTTATCAACCGACATATAAAAAAAACTAAAAGACTAAAATATAAAAGAGTAACCAATATGGAATTATTATTACCAACCTCAACCGCGGGCAGCTTACCAAAACCTTCTTGGTTGGCAGAACCTGAGAAAATCTGGTCACCTTGGGCATTAGAAGGGGAGCAGTTAAGTGAAGCCAAACAAGATGCACTACGTTTGACATTGCAAGAACAGAGACATGCAGGGATAGATATCGTTAGTGATGGCGAGCAGACCCGCCAGCATTTTGTGACCACCTTCATTGAACATTTAGATGGCGTAGATTTTGAGAATCGTAAAACTGTCAAAATTCGTGATCGCTATGAGGCGAGTGTGCCGTCAGTCGTGGGTGCGGTGAGCCGTCAAAGACCAGTATTTGTGGACGATGCCAAATTCTTACGTCAGCAAACCGATCAGCCACTCAAATGGGCATTGCCCGGTCCGATGACGATGATTGATACGCTGTATGATGGCCATTATAAAAGTCGTGAAAAGCTGGCTTGGGAATTTGCTAAAATCCTCAATCAGGAAGCCAAAGAGTTGGAGGCAGCTGGGGTGGATATTATCCAATTCGATGAGCCTGCGTTTAATGTGTTCTTTGATGACGTAAACGACTGGGGTATTGCCACTTTAGAGCGTGCTATTGAAGGTCTAAAGTGTGAAACGGCGGTGCATATCTGCTACGGCTATGGCATCAAGGCTAATAATGACTGGAAAAAAACACTGGGTTCCGAGTGGCGTCAATATGAGCAAGCCTTTCCAAAATTGCAGCAGTCAAGCATTGATATCGTCTCGCTTGAGTGCCAAAACTCGCACGTGCCGATGGATTTGATTGAACTGATTCGCGGTAAAAAAGTAATGGTCGGCGCTATCGATGTGGCAACCAATACTATTGAAACCCCTGAAGAAGTGGCAGATACCCTACGCAAAGTTCTACAATTCGTCGATGCCGATAAGCTCTATCCCTCGACCAATTGCGGCATGGCACCTTTGCCTCGCGAGGTAGCACGCGGCAAGTTGAAAGCGTTGAGCGAGGGCGCGGCAATCATTCGCAAAGAGCTAAGCGTTTAGCATTTCTTAACAAGCCCTAGCTTGTTTAAGCCCATGAATGGCCTCAGTTATTACTAAACAAACTTATAGCTATAAAATTTAATTATTGTAGGCTGGGTTTTTAACTCAGCTTCTATATTTTTAAAAATACAATGCTGGGTCAAAAACCCAGCCTACAGCTGAGCGCGTTTTAAAAATAATCTGTGATAAATTTAGGACTGAAATTATGATTGAAGCCACCGACTTTAGAGATGCCATGTCGCTATTGACGACTGCCGTTAATGTGGTTACCACAAAAGGTAACTCTGGTATTCATGGGTTTACGGCATCTGCGGTATGTAGCGTCACAGACACACCGCCTACCTTGCTGGTCTGTATGAATCAGACCTCTCGCTCACATGCCCACTTTCTTGAAAATAAAACCTTGAGTGTCAATGTACTAGGCGCACAGCATGAGCCAATATCTAATGCCTTTGCCTCAAAATTAAGTTCGGAAGAACGATTTAAACAGGGCGCTTGGACGCAATTAGCGACAGGTGCGCCTGTTTTAGAGGATGCGCTGGTCAGTTTTGATTGTGAGATTGAGCATATTCAAGAAGTAGGCACACATAGCGTCTTTATGTGTCGTGTAGTCGCCATCAAGCACGCCGTATCACAAGGTGGCACTGATGAAAGTTTGGTGTATTTTAATCGTGCTTACCATCAAGTAGGTCAGATAGAAATCGTTTAAGATAACGTATCTATTTTATTTAGCATCGACTATAAAACTATCATTTAACCGAGAAGTAACTATCCCGTGGAAATACTCATTTTTTTAATAATTGGGGCGCTGGCAGGTTTTGCTGCAGGGCTATTTGGCGTGGGCGGTGGCACCATCATCGTACCATTATTATTTATTGTCTTTACTCAAATGGGCTACAGCCCTGACAATATCATGCATTTGGCGTTAGGGACATCACTAGCAACCATCATTGTCACCTCTATTAGCTCGCTCATGGCGCATAATAAAAAGGGCGCGGTCATGTGGCCTGTCTTTAAAAATCTCGCACCAGGTCTAGCGCTTGGTTGCTTTTTGGGCGCAGGAATAGCAGGGCAAATATCTGGGCTATATCTCCAGCTTATCGTTGGCGTATTCTTACTTTGGGTCGCTTATAAAATGTTTTTTGGGGGTAAAAAGCAGGTCGCTAGTCATTCTCATGATGTTAATCCAGAACTGCCGTCTAAGCCTAAGCAATTAGCAGCAGGCGGGGTTATCGGTGTCGCTTCTGCCATTTTTGGTATCGGTGGTGGCAGCTTAACCGTTCCTTATCTCACGCGTTATGGCGTGGTCATGCAAAAAGCCGTTGGCACATCAGCAGCCTGTGGATTGCCGATTGCCATTGCTGGTGCGTTGGGCTTTATGATTTTTGGCATGCAGCAGCAAGTCGATGTGCCCAATACCATTGGCTTCGTCCATATTTATGCCTTTTTAGGCATTAGTATTATGAGCTTTTTTACCGCAAAAGTAGGTGCGAAAGTCGCGCATATACTATCACCAGCATTACTAAAAAAATGTTTTGCGATATTATTAACGGTGGTAGGGTTTTATTTCCTTTATAAAGGCTTGGTTTAAGCGCAGCAGCATATCGATTTTGACCTTCAAAAAGCGATATCCAATTAATCGTGTAAATGAATCTTATTGAACCCATCTAGTCGCTCTTGCTTTAGCTAAAAATAGAAAACACTCAACTTGGTTGGGTGTTTTTTTTTGTTTCTGCTAAAGACTCAGTGAAGCAGTTACAGAGCAATTCGTCAGCCACTTTCAACTCCTTTTGGGTATGGGTGGCATTCATCTTTGGCATATGCTTATGACATTGACAGATAGTGAATCTACCATTACCATACCCAACTAATAGACCGGTTGTTATAATTTTAAAAAGGATCTCGTTAATGAATGAGAAAGTGAAGTCAAAAGATGTGCTGATTGAGACAGCATCACGCCTGTTTAAGGTGCGTGGATATTGCGGAGTAGGCTTAAATGACATTATTGAAGAGAGCGGCATCCCTAAGGGTTCGTTGTATTACTACTTTCCAGAAGGCAAAGAACAATTAGCAATTGCAGCGATTGATAACACCAAAAAACTGGTTATGGAAGACATCAAGCATATTTTTAATAAGACTTCTAATCTAATAGATGCCTTGCAAGCTTATGTGTATGAATTGTCCAAGGTATTTGGGGAGGGTGGTGATCCGATTGGCTCTCCGATTGGCACCATTGCTGGAGAAAAACATTCTACGAGTGAGCCGATTCGATTGGCGTGTGAAGCAACTTTTAAGAGTTGGCAATCTATCTATACGGAGAAGTTTCTTGAAGCAGGCTATCCAGAGGATCAAGCCAAAAGCTTAGCGACTGTTTTTCATGCGTTGACTGAAGGCGGTATCTTATTAGCGTTAACGATGAAAAGTGGTAAGCCACTTGAAGCGATAGCAGAACAAATCCCCTCATTATTTATAAAAAAATTGGTTGAGAAATAATTACTTAGCGTATCAAAAATTGATTCTGTTAATAACTGAAGAGAGTTTTAATGTCTACCCTTGCAATTGAACAAAACCAAACTGGTATAAAACCAATTCCCATTTTGATCGCCTTTCTAATCGCAGGATTCGTCGGATTATTTAGCGAAACGGCTTTAAATATGGCGCTTGGTAATTTAATGACTGAATTTAATGTCGTTTCCTCGACAGTACAATGGATAACCACAGGCTACTTACTGACGATGGGCATACTCATTCCTGTGTCCGCGCTATTGATACAATGGTTTAGCACTCGGCAGTTATTTGTGGCCTCACTGCTATTTTCAATTGCTGGCGCGCTAGTCTCTGGTATCGCCCCTATGTTTGAGGTATTACTCCTAGGCCGTGTCATTCAGGCAATCGGCACCGGTTTATTGATCCCGCTTATGTTCAACACTATCTTGATTATTTTCCCTATTCATAAAAGAGGGACGATTATGGGATTGGTTGGGCTGGTCATGATGTCAGCACCCGCTATAGGCCCCGCTACGGCAGGATTGATCATTGAAGTACTGAGTTGGAATTGGATTCTTTGGCTGCTCATTCCGTTTCTAGTTTTTTCATTGATATACGGACTGCTTTTTATGCAGAATGTTACGGAGCTGACCAAGCCCAAAATCGATGTACTTTCCATCTTTTTATCGACGCTTGGCTTTGGCGGTATCGTCTATGGCTCTAATCTCTCTTCTCATATTTTCGTCAAGACAGTTCAAACTCGATAAGCCCATGTTAGATCTGCAGACTTTAAAATATCCAGTGTTCACCTTAGCCTTATTGAGTGTGTCCGCCACATTTATGATTATTTTATCAAGCATGATTTTGCTGCCTTTGTATCTACAAATTGGACTCGGGTTAACGGCGCTTACTGCAGGTCTTATATTGATGCCAGGTGGCGCAATAAATGGCATTCTTTCACCAGTCGCAGGCCGTGTCTATGATATATATGGCGCCAAATGGCTGTTTACGCCGGGCTTTATCATTATGCTTATTATGCTCTGGCTGCTATCGAATGTGACCACTGAGACCTCTATTCTGATGGCAATCTTGTTGCATTCAGGTCTTATGATTGGCGTGACATTCGTTATGATGCCTTTGCAAACTCATGGTTTGAACGCACTACCCAAAAATCTGTATACAGATGGGACAGCTTTGATCAATACGTTACTACAAGTCTCTGGCTCTATCGGAACCGCTTTGGCGATTACAATAATGTCGGCTTCGCAAAATAGTTTCTTAAAAAATGTTGCCAATCCATCAGATCCCTCTATGGCAAGCACATCGTTAACCGCTGGTGTACAAACGGCCTTTATCTTGGGTATTGTACTGGCGATTAGCGGGTTGATTATGTCGTTTTTTATAAAAACATCAAAAGAACATTAACCAAAAACGCATCTATAACTTTTTTCATTTTCTCTGTGATATTACACTTTAGATGTTAGGGCGTGTTGAACATTCACAAATAGGCAGTGCTCATCGCTAAAATTGTTCCATATAAGGCGCAAGTCGACGATAATGTTAATACCTTAGCTAGACTTGTAACGCAGTATGGGGCGATTTTAGCATCAGCCCCGATACTAACAGAAATAGTCTCTGTCAGTGCCATGGTTGAATGTTCAATAGACCCCAGTCTAAAACTCAAAAAAAATCCTTCGCGATCTCGTTAATATGAGATAGCGAAGGATCAATCATCACACAATAGTATGATAGGTAATTAATCAGTATGATAAGTAATTACTTGATATGATAGGTAATTACTGAATGACAAATCAATCATCTGAAAATTAAAAACTTACTCAACCGTCACCGATTTTGCGAGGTTACGTGGCTGATCGACGTCAGTACCACGCATGACTGCCACATGATAGGACAATAGCTGCACGGGCACACTGTATACGATAGGGGCTAGCGTCTCGCAAACATCAGGCACATAGACCACGTGCATTCTATCTTCTGCGACCATCTTGCTTTCTTCACTGGCGAATACAAACAGCTCACCGTGACGCGCATGTACTTCTTGCATGTTGGCTTTTAGCTTATCAAACATACTGTCTTTTGGCGCTAGCACCACAATAGGCATGTCTTTATCGACCAATGCCAATGGACCGTGTTTCAGCTCACCTGCTGCATAGCCTTCTGCGTGAATATAAGAGATTTCTTTTAGCTTCAATGCGCCTTCTAAGGCAATGGGGAACTGCAGGCCACGACCTAAAAACAAGCAGCTTTTCTTATATTCAAAGTGTTCACTCATGGCTTTGATAGGGGCGTCGAGGTTTAAGCTGGCATGCAGTTGACCACGTAGTTCTTGTAATTGACCTAGCAGCGTGGTTAATTTTTCGCCAGTCATACGCTCCTGCACGACACCTACTTTTAAGACCAGTAGCATCAAAGCGGCTAGCTGAGTCGTGAATGCTTTGGTAGAAGCAACGCCAATCTCAGGGCCGGCAAGCGTGGGTAAAAAGATATCCGTTTCACGTACCAAAGATGAGGTCGGTACATTACACAAGGCCAAGCTGACTAAGCCTGCTGGCGTGTGCTTTTGTATATCACGTAGTGCTGATAAAGTGTCTGCGGTTTCACCAGATTGCGAGATGCAAATCACCAAAGTGTTATCAATGACGACCGGATTACGGTAGCGGAACTCACTAGCGACTTCAACGGAACAAGGCACACGAATTAGGCTCTCAAACCAATATTTTGCCACCAAACCTGAGTGATAACTGGTGCCACAAGCGATGACTTGGACATGTTTAATGCCTTTTAATTGTGCTTCATGACGCTGCAAAAAGTCATCGCGCAGTTTAGACGGCTCATCGCTATCTAACGCCATCTCAACCGTACGAGCAACCGCATCTGGCTGCTCATAGATTTCTTTGAGCATATAATGCTTAAACTCGCCTTTATCAGCATTATGCTGGGCGGCGTCGATCTCATGTATCTGACGTTTCACCTCGACACCCTCGGCATAAACTTTAATGCTGCTACGCGTCAATTTGGCGATATCGCCTTCTTCTAAATACATAAAGCGATTGGTCACGGGTAAAAGCGCTAATTGGTCGGAGGCGATAAAGTTCTCACCAATGCCCACACCGATGACCAGTGGCGAGCCCAAACGGACGGTAATCAGCTCGTTTGGGCAATCAATATGCACAATACCAAGGGCAAAAGCACCATGTAATAAAGGA
This sequence comes from Psychrobacter sp. Sarcosine-3u-12, assembly GCF_002836005.1. Taxonomy (NCBI): domain Bacteria; kingdom Pseudomonadati; phylum Pseudomonadota; class Gammaproteobacteria; order Moraxellales; family Moraxellaceae; genus Psychrobacter; species Psychrobacter sp. Sarcosine-3u-12. The sequence continues at coordinate 17,229 of NZ_PJBY01000070.1, read as the reverse complement.
ATAACCGCACGAACTGCTTCTAATAAATCAGGCGTGCTTTTGTAGATATCATTGATTAAATGAGCGACGACTTCGGTATCGGTTTGCGAGGTGAACTCATAGCCTTTAGCAATCAGCTCTTCTTTTAGCTCGGCGTAGTTCTCAACGATACCATTGTGGACAACAGCAATTTTACCGGATACGTGCGGATGGGCGTTACGCTGGGCGGGCTCGCCATGCGTGGCCCAACGTGTATGCGCAATACCAATATGACCATCAAAAAACTCTGGATTGACTGCGACGGCATCGACCAAGGCTTGTACTTTGCCTACTTGACGCTCACGGTGTAATTCGCCATCACGAATGACGGTCAAACCGGCGGAATCGTAGCCGCGATACTCTAAACGTTTAAGACCTTCAAGTAAGATATTAGCGATATTACGCTCAGCAACTGCCCCGACTATTCCGCACATAGTGATTCCTTAAATTCGATGTTTCATGTTTTGATGTTTCGATATTTCAATAGTTTAGATTTTGATGATGTTTCGATATGTAATGATGTTTGTTTAATCTATAAATATAAATAAGCAGCACCACAAATCATTGTCGTACTGCTTAAGTTTGCTCAGAGCTAGCTTCATTGAACTAACTGTCAAAGCTGCCGTTATTTTTTAGTCGGTCGCTGGAAGTCATCTTTTTGCGTTTGGCGCGCGCGACCAAAGGCTAATGCTTTACTATCGACATTTTTAGTAATCACTGAACCTGCTGCAACCGTAGCGGTATCACCAATGGTTACTGGCGCGACCAAGCTGGCGTTAGAGCCGATAAAAGCATTGTCTTCAATGATGGTTTGCGATTTATTGGCGCCGTCGTAATTACAAGTAATGACACCAGCACCAATATTGACGCCTGTACCAACCGTGGCATCGCCAACATAGCTTAAATGATTGACTTTGCTGCCATGACCGATCGTCGATTTTTTGATTTCGACAAAATTTCCGACCTTGCTATTGTCAGCCAATACGGTTTCTGGACGCAAATGGGCAAAAGGACCAACATCGACACCTGCACCAATCTCAGCATGATCAATCACACAATAAGGTTTAATATGACAGGCATTACCAATTTTCGCGTTTTTGATGACACAACCCGCTTCGATATAAACGTTGTCACCCAAGACACAATCGCCCTCAAACACCACGCCAACATCGACGAATACATCTTGACCTGCGCTCAAGCTACCGCGAATATCAACGCGCGTCGGATCAGCAAACTGGACGCCCGCTTCTTGTAAGTCTGCAACCAGTTTACCCTGCCATGTGCGCTCCAAGCTGGCCAGCTGTTGACGGTTATTGACACCTTCAATCTCAAACGTATGTTCAGGCTCTATCGCGGCAATCGTAATGCCATCAGCAACGGCCATTTTGACAATATCAGTGAGATAATATTCTTGCTGCGCATTGTCATTAGAGAGCTTGGGCAGATATTTATGCAGTAGAGCATTGTCAACGCAATAGATACCGCTATTAATCTCTTGGATATTCTGCTCATCAGCGCTGGCATCTTTTTGCTCGACGATGGCTTCGATATTGCCGTTTGTATCACGTTTGATACGACCGAGGCCAAATGGATTATCAACCGTTAACGTCAGCATCGACATGCCACTAGTGTTAGCTGCCTTCAATGCCGCTAGCGTCTGGCAGCTGACCAATGGCACATCACCATACAGAATGAGACTCTGTCCCTCTGCTGGTAAGTCAGCTAAAGTTACTTTGACCGCATGCCCTGTGCCTAATTGCTCAGTCTGGGCGACCCAAGTAATTGAGGACTGCGCATATTGGCTGGTAATTTCTGATTTTACTTGCTCGCCACCAAAACCATGGACGATGATAGTCTCATCCATCGTCAGCTGATGACAGGTATCTAATACGTGGCTTAACAATGATTTGCCAGCCAGTGTCTGTAGCACTTTTGGCTTAGCCGACTGCATACGCGTACCTTTACCGGCAGCAAGGATAATGACAGAAAGAGGAGAGGTCATAGTAGCTCGTTAAATGTAACAAAATATAATCTATTATTATAACGCAAATGTTAAGACGAAAAAACGCAATGCCGTGCAAGCTTTGTAACTTAAAGTTATATAAAAAGTTACATAACAATTAATATAAGAAAGCCTAATTACGCATCTGCTTATAGAGTATTGACTATAACAGCATACCGAGCATCACAATTATCCATACCGCTGCCGCCATTACGCCAGCAATAATATCATCAAGCATAATACCGAGACCGCCAGCGACCTTCTTATCTGCCCAACCAATTGGTGGTGGCTTAATAATGTCAAAAAAGCGAAACAAAACAAAAGCGATGATAAGCGCAATGACCGATAAGCTCTGTGAGATATCTTGCCAATAACTGGCAGTAGAGACACTCATATAAGAAAATGGCAGTAAAGTAATCCAGATACCAGCCCATTCGTCCCAGACGATATGCGGATCATCATGACCTTGCATCAGCTCAGAGGTACGACCACATATCCAAATACCAATGAGGCAGGATAGGATAGTAATAATCAAAAATGGCACAAAACCTAAGCTCATTAGAGGTATGGCGACGATTAAACCACCCACCGACCCCCAAGTACCGGGCGCACGGCGAGGCAAGCCACTACCTAAACCAATACCAAGCCAATAAACCGCACGATCAAGCAGGCTAGCATTTGCTGGTAGCGGTGGGCAGTCATTTGCTTGTCGGATATCAGGCTTGGAGAGGTCTTGATCGGTCATGGATTAACCTGCAAAATGTTGGTAACCAGTAAGGTCGGGCCATGTTGAAAATGGCGCGGAATGAGTTGGGGTGACTAGTTGTCCTTGATAAAATAACTCAGGACGTAAAGCGGTAGATGTGTCTGTGTATTTATGATTTGTCATCGCAGTCACCTCACCGATACAGGTGACTGGCGTGTTGCTGTTGTTATTAACACGAGGTTCGATATCAGCAGGCAAAGTAAAAGCCAATTCGTAATCATCCCCACCCGTCAGTTGGCATAATAAGCGCTCAGATAAATCAACGCTTGCTAATGGCTTGCTAGTAGGTAGCTGCTCCAGATTAAGGCGCATACTAACGCTGCTTTGTTGGCAGATATGTCCAAGGTCTTGATAAAGACCGTCAGAGATATCTATCATCGCTGTAGCACCAATTTTTGCTAAGGCTGCCCCTAAGGCAATACGCGGGGTCGGCATGTGCAATCGATGTGCAAGCTCTACGCCTTCGGCGTTGTCAGGATGCTGCAAGGCATAGCTGGCATCGCCGAGCGACCCTGATACATATATTTTATCGCCCACTTTCGCCCCTGAACGGTAAACAGCTGCCGTGTTGGCATCAAGCAATCCTTGTGCGCTGACACTTAATATTAAGCTATCACTACGCGTGGTATCACCACCAATAAGGGCAACCCCGAATAATTGGCAGGCATGAAACAAGCCTTTAGCAAATTCACTTAACCATTGCTCATTTGCCAAACGCTCAGGTAAGGCCAACGCTAGCAGAATGCTATGCGGGGTTGCACCCATCGCAGCAATGTCTGAGACGTTAACCGCAACCGCTTTATAACCGATGGCAAATGCCAGTTCATTGACTTGTTGCCAATCAGCGCTAAAGTGACGACCTTGGACGAGTGTATCGATGCAACTGACCAAGCGCGCGCCTGCAGGCAAGCTCATCACCGCGGCATCATCACCAATGCCTTTTTCGACACTGCTTTTTTTGACAATGTTGGACAATGACTGTGGCATTTGCATTTGGGAAAATATGCGCTCGATCAGCTCAAATTCGTTCATGGTTAGTCTTGGCTTTTTGCATCAGGGCTAACAATCTCATCAGAACTAACAGTTTCGTCAGGACTAACAGTTTCATCAGAACTAACAAGATTAGAGTCAATTAGACCAATATCAACGGCCGTATTTTCTTCGTTGCTGTCGTTATTGACAGCGTTAGCAGCTACCTTTTCTTCTGCAGGCTGTTCATCAACGACGACATCTTTTTTAACAATGCTTTCTTCAACAATGCTTTCTTCAACAATGCTTTCTTCAACAATGCCTTCTTCAACAATTGGTTCTGCCGCAGTCGCTGTTTTAACAGTATCATTTTCAACCGTGTTTTCAGCAGCATTTTTCTTAGTTGCCTTAAAGTCACTAATATTCGCACTGGCTTTACTAGCGCTGTTGCGTTTGACGGTGGCATTATTGGCACTGATACGTGGCTTGTTTGAAGCAGTTGACTTTTCTTCAATACTTTGTGTATCAGCACTATTTTCTATATTGCTATCAGTTTTTACTGCAGGTTTAGCAGCCGCTTTTTGTGAGGTGCGTAGATTGGCTTTACTATCTGCTTCTACTTCGACAGCACGTAGCTCAACCGCCATTTTATCAAGGACGGCGTTAATCAGTTTATGAGCGTCAGTGGCACCAAAGTGATTATTCAGCTTCATCGCTTCATCAAGCACGACTTTATAAGGGATTTCTAAATGATTTTGCAGCTCATAAGCACCAATCAAAAGAATAGCGTGTTCAACGGTATCAAGTTTATCGATTTCACGGTCAAGATGCTGGCTAATAAGCGCATCTAGCGCTTCAATCTGCTCTGGAATATCGTGCATCATTTCATGATAATAGCCAATATGTACCGTATGCATGGCATTGGTAGCACGCGTACGAGCGGCGATATCATGCGGCGCATTGGCCTTCCAGCCAAGCTTACCACTAGTGTCGAAGCGGCGGTCTGTGACGAGCCATTCGTATAGACCTTGCATCGCAAAGCGTCGCGCTTTACGGACAGCGGTGTGACTGGTCTTATAAGAAGACTCACTCATATCGAAGGTTTGATCACCCGCACTGCTGCTCGCAATACGCGTGGCTTCAGCTTGACTATCATCGGTTTGGGCAGTTTTCGCAGCACTAATAGCGCGCTTGAGTTGGTCAGTCATAAGGGGTCTATACCTAGTTTTTAAGATAAGAAGTTTTAAAATAAAATGTTAAATAGTGGTCGGCTGGTAAATTTACCAGACAGTTTTGGATACTGCTGTTGAACATTTACACTGCACACTTAGGGCTATTGCAATAACCATAGCCCTAAATAGTTTAATCAACAATAATGCTTATTAATAATCAACGGTGCTTAATCTGACTTAAAAATACTCAAATGTTAATGAGTATGAATAAGTAACGAGTTTAATTAAGCGTCATCGCTATCGTCGTCAATGTCTAGCTGTGATAGCACTGCAATCATCTCTAGCACGACCATGGCGGCTTCTGAGCCTTTGTTACCGGCTTTCGTGCCAGAACGCTCAATCGCTTGCTCGATGCTGTCAGTCGTCAATACACCGTTGGCAACAGGAATATTATAATCAATCGCAACGCTGCTTAGGCCTTTGGCTGATTCACTCGCCACAAAGTCAAAATGCGGCGTGCTACCGCGAATAATCGCGCCTAACGCAATGATGGCGTCAAAGCGATCTGACTCAGCCGCGCGTTGGGCAACCAATGGCAACTCAAATGCACCAGGCACACGGATGACGGTAATATTGCTACCCAATACACCATGGCGCAGTAGGGCATCGATTGCGCCATCTACCAATGATTCAACGACAAAACCGTTAAAACGACCGACGACGATACCAATACGAGCGCCTTCATTTTGATGCAGGTTGCCATCGATATGAGTCACGTCATTGCGTTGCTGTTGTAAATTCGACATAAAAACATCCTTCGCCTCATGGGCTTTTAATTAAAATGTAGGAGTAGTTAAATATAATGATAGATTCAAATAATACCAAACCCAAAAAGTATGATTGGCTGTGTCAAACTTGTTTAGTCTACAATGCGTAGTACTTACACTCGTTTTCCTTGCTACTCTAATTTTTGTGATTGGTATCACTTATTCGATTGGTTATCACGCAAACGAATTGAGCGTTAAATGAACGAAAACCAAATGATAATAAGCAGTTAGCGCTATGATAACATTTTTTCTAATTTATTTGCATTTTACCAACGTATTACAGGCGCATCTGTATCCCTTGCGCTGCCATATATTCTTTTGCTTCTTGCACCGTATATTCACCGAAGTGAAAAATACTGGCGGCAAGCACAGCATCGACCCCGCCTTGTAATACTCCTTCCGCTAAATGTTGTAAATTACCGACGCCGCCTGAGGCAATGACAGGCACATTGACGCGGCTGGTAATTTGCTTCATTAAGGCCAAGTCATAGCCTTTTTTAGTACCGTCACCGTCCATCGACGTCACTAATAATTCGCCAGCGCCGAGTTCAGCCATTTTACTTGCCCAAGCGACGGCATCGATGCCCGTTGGCTTGCGACCGCCATGGGTAAAAATCTCCCAACGCGGTACGATAATGCCATTAACCTCAATATCAGCAACGCGCTTGGCATCGATAGCAACGACGATACATTGATTACCAAATTTCTGCGCCGCTTCGCCGACGAATTCTGGCGTAAAGACGGCTGCAGAATTAATCGCCACTTTGTCCGCGCCTGCATTGAGTAAATTACGAATATCAGCGATTTTACGCACACCGCCGCCGACCGTTAATGGCACAAACACGGTTTCTGCCATACGTTCAACGGTATGATAGGTGGTGTCGCGCTCGTCATTGGTGGCCGTAATGTCCAAAAAAGTAATCTCGTCAGCGCCTTGTTCGTTATAGCGCTTGGCGACTTCAACAGGGTCGCCAGCGTCTTTAATATCAACAAACTGCACGCCTTTGACCACGCGTCCATTATCAACGTCCAAACAAGGAATGATACGCTTTGCTAACATAGGGTCTTTCACCTTATAATCAATTCTCTCAATGCGCTAGTCTAGCAAAATCACCGCCATATCAGGCAGATTTTCGCAAGATTATTACGCTTTTCGCTATCGTTTGCCCAAGCGCGCTACAATTGTCGCCATTGCTGTTTAAATCTGTCCTATTTAACTTTTTATTTAATTGCCAAAAGTGAGATGTCATGTCCGTCTATACCCAGTTAACCAATGATCAGTTTGCCGCCTTTTGCCAACGCTTTGGCGTCTCGTTTGCGCGCGCCATTCCGATTACCCAAGGCATTAAGAACTCTAACTGGTTTATTCAGACGACTGATGATGTAGATGGTGCGCACTCTTATGTATTTACCTTATTTGAAGAGCGGCCACCAGAAGATATCGAAAAAATGGCAGTTATCCTTAATCAATTAGATGGTAAATTGCCGGTCGCTGCGCCATTGGCATTGATCGATGGTGAAGGATTAGACAGGGATAAAAATAGTGGTGATAAACGCTATGTTATCCATTACGACAATAAAGCCATTACCTTAGTACCTTGTTTGGCTGGCTCGCATCCACAGCAAACCACGCAAGCGATGTGTCATGAAATCGGTGCCGCTTTAGCCATGCTGCATGAGACGCTGCAAGTATTACAGCCTGCGGAAGAATATGGCGTACCTTTGTATCCATGGTCAGAAGTACGTGACCGTGAAATGCAGTTTATGCCCGGTGACGAAGCCAAGCTGATGAGCGATATTTGGCAGTCATATAGCGAATTACCGCTTGCGACCTTGCCAAAAGGCTTGTGTCATCTAGATATGTTTGCTGATAATACGCTGTGGAACTTATCGTTAAATAATATCCAAAAAGGTGAAGAGCGCCTCACAGGCTTGTTAGACTTTACCGAAGTCAGCGTCGAGCATTATGTGATGGATATTGCCATTACGATTAATGATTTTTGTACCACGTGGGGCGATGCTGAGCAAGGCGAGTCGGTGAATTTTGATCGCAGTAAAATGGTGGCTTTTTTGCAAGGCTATGAGTCAAAACGTCAGCTTGGCGAAGATGAAAAACGAGCGTTGCCTGTTATGCTGGCCAAAGCGGCGGTTATTTTTTGGCTATTGCGTTTAAACGTTATCCATTACAACCGTACCGAAGGGCGTACTGGCGATAATATCATGGTCAAAAACCCTGACCTGATGAAACGCCTTGCTGCTTATCATTGGTCACATGTTGAAAAAGCGCAAAATACGGTGTTTGTTTTAGAACACGCGCTTTATAAAGACGATGATAAAAACAACGATGTCGAAGATTTTAAATTAATCGGCGTATTTGCTACTGAGCAACAAGCGCAAGCAGCTATCAACCAATTAAAATCACAACCTGGTTTTAAAGAGTATCCAAACGGTTTTCATATTGATGCTTATCCGCTAAATCAAATTAACTGGTCATCAGGTTTTGACTTCTATTAAATTCATCTGTATTAACAAGACATTTAACTGTTTAAAAGGAATTTACCATGACTGATCAAGTTGATAACTGGCACAAACTGGCGCGCTACGATACCAATATGCAAGGCGAGCTGCATGCCAATCTGCTGCGCAACAATGGCATTACCGTGTCCTTGCAACCGCTCAGTGCGATTCCCGGGATGAATTCTGGTGTCGTGCTGTGGGTAGAAAACACGGATTTGGCACAAGCCCAGCGTATCCTAGATGGTGTTGAAAGCGATGACAATACTGGGGCGGATTTGTTGGCTAGTATGAGTGATATAGAACTTGGTATTGTGTCAGGTAATCCGGTTAATCATGACGCAGCAGACAATCAATATAATAAAGGTGGTAACGCGTAAATGTGTCAACTCTTAGGAATGAACTGTAATACGCCAACCGATATTGGCTTTAGCTTCGCAGGTTTCCGCAAGCGCGGCGGTATGACAGACAGTCATGAAGATGGCTTTGGCATTGCGTTTTTTGAGCGTAGTGAGTGCGACTCAGAGCATGCTTCAACTGGTTTGCGTCTTTTCCATGATAATAAACCAAGCCATTTGTCACCCGTTGCTGATTTGGTTAATAATTATCCGATTAAAGCCATGAATGTTATCGCCCATATTCGTAAAGCCACCCAAGGGCAAAATTGTTTGGCGAATACTCATCCTTTTGTCCGTGAAGTCTGGGGCGAGCAGTGGGTATTTGCGCACAATGGGCAGATGAATAGCGAGTTTATTAAACGCTGTCAACGCTTGCAAGACAATGGTAACGCGTCACATTGCCAACCAGTCGGCACAACTGATTCTGAAATGGCGTTTTGTTATCTGGTCAATCGCCTAAAAAGCAGCTTTAAAACCCGACCTGACGACAAAACGCTGTTTAATTTTTTGACCATCCAATGTCGCTATCTGTCTGCTAATGGTTTGTTTAATTGCTTGATATCTAATGGCAAATGGCAATTGGCTTATGCCGGTAGCTTATTGTTTTATCTCACTCGTAAAGCGCCTTTTGGGGAAGCCAAACTGGCTGATGATGATTTGGCGATTAACTTTGGTGATGTGACCACAGATCAGGATAAAGTCACTATCTTAGTCACCGTGCCATTGACTGAAAATGAAAAATGGCAACAACTGGCGGTCAATGAATGTCTCATCTTCCAAGACGGCGAGATCCTCTTTAAAGACAGCCCAAGCCAGCGTAAGTTTTTGACGGTTGACGAAGGAATTGCGGTGGCACGGGCGGTTGGGGCGAGTGTTTAGGATGGTTGGCTTGTATTTTTAAATTGGTTGTTCCACTATGAAATTAATAGTTTAATAAAAATTAGGTGAAGCCATGTTAGGCAATGACATTCAAATAAAACAGCTAGTAGGTGTCGGTGATGTACATCTCAGTTTTCAACCTGACCAAAGAGTGTATTGTCTAATCGGTGAAAATGGCATTGGTAAGACCAGATGTTTAGAGGCTTTGTTTGCTTTATATTTTACTACCAATGAAATCCTTCATCCTAGCACTATGAGCGATGAGCTATTCACATTTGATAATATAATTGCTAACGGGCGAACATTTAATAATGTTTCTAATGAAAATTTGAAAGGTTTCGAAAGTCATGGTATGGCTGTAGTCATGATTGGAGCTTTGAATCGAGGCACAATCAAATATCATGAAGGTAATTTTGAAAAAAGTATTTTATCTTACGGTCCTCGCTTATCAAATTATCTTAGTACAAATCTTTCTGCATTAAATAGCAAAGAAATGCAGAGCATTGGGATGGGTGAGTTATTAAATCAATGGATAATTCAGCGTGCTCAATCTGCTAACCCTTATCAAGCTGTAGAAGATAATCGCGAAGTTGAAATTACCACGCTGCTAAATTTACTTAACAAAGTAGACGAGCGAATTGATAGTAAGTTTCTTGAAATATCAGGTAGCAATCGCGTATTTATCAAGGTAGCTGAACAGAAAACTGAGCTGTCTGAATTATCTAGTGGCTTTGCCTCAATACTAAAAATCATGCAGTCCATTATCGCAGGTTACAGTTATTTCACTAATGAAACCAATATCGCTCATGTCAAAGGGGTGGTCTTCATTGATGAAATAGAAAGCCATCTTCATACCAAATGGCAAGCGACTATTATTCCTACCTTGAAACGTCTATTCCCTAATACTACCTTTTATATCACTACTCACTCTGCTATTGTTTTGAGCCAGTTACAACATGGCGAAGCTTATGAGTTGTATCGTGATAAAGAAGATGGAATCGTAAAAACTGAGCTGATAGAGCATCCGAATAATGCTGCATTTGTAGACCTACTAAAAGATGCCTTTGATATTGATATCAATCGTCTTAAGCTGGCACGTGATAATGCGCCACAGCAAGCAGAAGCAAAGCAGATGCTTATCAGTTTATTAGATGAAAAAATTAAACAACTAGAGGCAGGGCAATGATGAGTGAAAGAGAACTATTGCTTGATGCCAATTATTTAATTTATTTACTAGAGGATAAGGTTGACGAAAATGACGCTAATCTTTTGCAAAAATTAAAGACCTTACGTGCTGAAATAGCTTCAAATAACGTCGAAGTAGTCATCACACCACTCATCCGTTATGAGTTTCTAAGATACTTTTTATGGAAGAAAGGAGATGACGAGGTTAAAAGATATGTTAACGTGATGAACATGCTCACCACTTTAGATATAAGTCAAGATGTCGCAGATTTAGCTGCTGACTTATACCGACTAGATAAATTTATTGCCAACGAAAATAATGTCAATAAAAATATTGATAAACGTCAGTTTGATATATTTCATTTTGCTACGGCTAAGGTTAATGATATCGAATTGCTATCTAATGACAAGCACTTGCCGCAGCTTGAGAAGCTATATACTCTTTACGAAGGAAAACTAATTTAGTTTCTAACTCAAGTACACCCCACAACACCTTTTGAACTTCTCACCTGAACCACAGATACACGGCTGCTTTTGGCTGACAGACATTGAAACGGTTGGATCTAAGAAGTACCAACGCTCATCATTATTGATTTTGTCTGTCACCTTCACAAAGGCAGACAACTCATGATGTGCTTGCAAATCCTCATTTGTCTTGAAGTAAGCCTTAAACTCAACCTGCGCATGGCGTTTACCAAGTTTTGGTGTATGCGCTACGATTTCTAATCCTGCCCAATCTGTTTCTTTTGCCCAAGACTCAATCGCCTGAATATCTAGCAATTTTTGCTGTACAGGTAGCGTGGTCTTGACGATGTATTCTGGCTTGACCAATACAAAGGCGCTATAACGCGACCACATGAGACGCTCAGCAGAGTCCGTTTTTACGCCATCTGTCTTATCAGCTTCTTCGCTCAATAAACTGTCATGATAAGGCTGACAGCAATCTTTATAAAGTAGCGGTGAGCTTATAACGTTTGAGGATGGGTTAATTTGGCAAGGGCAGGTTTGTAGGGACATCGACATTATTTACTCGAGTTGTTAGTCATTTTTTAACAGTTTTATAAATTTCAATTTAGCCAGTTTTTTATCAATTCCGGCCATAGACCGAGTTTTAGCTTTGCCCAAGGTGCTGGGTCACGTAATTGTTGCCAAAATTCATCGAAAGGCGGTGCAAAGTATATTAATAATACAAGGGTGACATACAGCAGCAGATACCACCACTTATCTTTATGCTGATAAAACTTCATCGCCGTACCCGATGAGCGCTTCATTTTCATATTTGATAAATTAACGCTATACAGCTCATCTAATGCCAAATGTACCATAGCACCGCCGAATAAAAACAAACCGTAAAACCAGCTAACTGCCAACGGTAAGTTTAAAATATCATAGCTGACATAGGTCATTCCAAGCCCCATTATCGCCATATAAGGGACGGAATGAATGACACCGCGATGCACGGTCATATTGGTGAAAATCGAAAACACCACGTAACGCATAAAGCCGTAGCCAGCTAACCATAGCGCAATGAGCGCCAGTAAACTCAGCTCACTGCGCCAATGCATCACCAGACCAAAGGCGAATATAAACGAGATAATATTAAAACCCAGCTTAATCGGTGTCGAATTATCAGAATCCAAATCGGGCAATAGCCCACCGATGGTACCGAGCGCCACGCACATCAAAAACCCTGAATCATCGATCAATCCCGCTTTATAAACCGTCAAGCTGAGCGTACCACTGGCCATGAATGCGACATTTAAGTGGGTATTAAAATTTGCCATAAAGATTTGCCATAAAATATCGCTAAGGAGGGTGTTTAGAGCCGCCTATCTAGCAGCAAAAAAGCGCCCTATGATACCATAGACAAGCCCTACGTCTAATAGAGATAGTGAACATGACCGCCACTGATTTACCTGCCAAACCTTATTCAACAGCTTCTTCTGAAGCGCCTATTACAAGCCTGTCTACACGCGACAGCAGTCTTGACAAAAGCTTTGCTGAGATTGATTGGCAAGTGCCATGGCTGGGTCATTTAAACCAATTGGACTATCTCAGTAACGCCATCGCTCAGCTCGGTGGGGCAAACGCTGAAGGCTTTGACAATGCTGAAGGCTCTCATGAAGCTGAGGGCTCTAATGAAGCTAAACCAAAGAGTCGGCCTGACGTGATCGCTAAGGTTTTAAACGAAGCGTTAAACCAGCAAAGTGAGCATTTGCAAAGCCAATTACCTACCACTAAGTCCACGCAAAACAATCAAGCACATGCGCTAAACTTTGTTTCACAAGAGGCGTTGTCAGAAGGCGAAGCATACGAAAGCTTTATTGGCACTAGTGGCAAGATTCCGACACGTGATAACTTGCATGATTTATTTAACGGCAGTATTTGGCTGACTTTTCCAAAGACTAAAGCGCTGCTTAATTATTATCATATGGTAGAGATTGCCCAGCAGGGGATTGGCGCTAGCCGAGGTCGTGTCCGCGATACCATTACTGTGTTTGATGAAAATGGGGCGGTACTAGTGACGTCTGAGCCGCGTATTGGCAAGGCTTTGATTAATTTCGATTGGCAGGCAAGTTTGATAGAGCCGCGCGCGCAGTGGGACAATCCACAACAACTGAATAGTCAGTCTCGGGCTGCGGTTTATGTTTTTGGTCATGCACTGCTTGAGCAATTGATAAAACCGCGCAAACCTTTATGTGCGCACAGTATCGTCATCCTTGTGCCGCAAGATTTCTTTGCCTTGCCGCTATCTGCACGCATGGTCTATCTAGATGGCAAAATTGCTCAATATATGGATAAATTGCTGTCACAAGATAATGTCACACCGCGCCAGCTGGCTCCCTTGCCTATTTTGGGCGTGCCACATTTTTGGGCAGAAAATGCTGATATGAGCTTTTATGAAGATAACTATGTGTTTCGTCATGGTCGCCGTCAAAAGAAAAAGTGAAAAATCATTGAACACCTTATTAATAAACCGCTAAGCGGCTGTTACGTTTACGATTGTGCCACGATTTGACACCGTCTAGGCGTTAACAAAGGGCTCTAAATTTGTTATGGTGAAGGGGAGTCGTTATAAACGACGGAAACACTATTTATCTTTTTCTTTGATTCCAGTGGTCAGTCGATGCAAATTTTATCAGCCTTTTTTCTTTAAGCTCATAAATTCAAAGTTAATCTAGCCACCAGTTATAACAATAAATTCATAACAATCTACCCAGTAGATAAGGAAGCTACCATGAGTGATATCTTTAACGTAAAAGACACCTTGTCGGTCGATGGCAAGGAACATTCCTACTACAGCCTGCCTGAGCTAACCAAAACCTATAGCAATATCAGTAAGCTGCCATATTGCATGAAAGTCGTATTAGAAAACCTATTGCGTAACGAAGATGATGGTCAGTCTGTGGGTAAAAACCACATCGAAGCCGTCGCCAATTGGGACGCAGGTGCTGAAGCGTCAAAAGAAATTGCCTTTATGCCTGCTCGCGTCGTCTTGCAGGATTTCACTGGCGTGCCATCGGTCGTCGATTTGGCCGCCATGCGTGATGCCGTGGTTGAGCTGGGTGGTAAAGCCGAGCAAATCAACCCGTTTATTCCCAGTGAATTGGTCGTCGATCACTCGGTACAAGTCGATGCTTATGGCCGCGAAGATGCGCTAGATTTGAATGAAAAGATCGAATTTAAGCGTAATAATGAGCGCTATGAGTTCTTGCATTGGGGTCGTAACGCTTTTGAAAACTTTGTCGTCGTACCACCTGCGACCGGTATCGTTCATCAGGTTAACCTTGAGTATTTAGCGCGTGTGGTGATGGCCGCTGATGTCAACGGTGAGCTTACTGCCTATCCTGATACGGTGTTTGGTACTGACAGTCATACCACCATGATTAATGGTATTGGCGTGCTTGGTTGGGGCGTGGGCGGTATTGAAGCAGAGGCTGCCATGCTTGGTCAGCCATCATCGATGTTGATTCCACAAGTCGTTGGTTTTGAGATGACGGGTAAATTGACCGAAGGCGTCACCGCCACGGATTTGGTATTGCGTGTGGTTGAAATGCTACGTGCCCATGGTGTGGTTGGTAAGTTTGTCGAATTCTACGGTGAAGGCCTGCACAGCATGCCGCTTGCCGATCGTGCGACGATTGCCAATATGTCACCAGAATATGGCGCAACTTGTGGTATTTTCCCAATTGACCAAATGGCGATTGATTATCTGCGTCTATCAGGCCGCGACGAAGCGCAAATTGAGCTGGTCGAAAAATATGCCAAAGCACAAGGCATGTGGCACGATGCCGACACCCCAGCGGCGACCTATTCAAGCAATTTGCATCTAGACTTGTCCTCAGTACAGCCTGCGCTGGCTGGTCCTAACTTGCCACAACAGCGTATCAACTTGTCTGATATGCACGAAAAATTTGGCGAAACGCTAGAAAAAATGACCAAAGATCGCAAGTCGGAAGTTGAAGGTAAAGTACGTTTCGATCAAGAAGGCGGTGAGCAAGAGCAAGCTGAACACTTGGCGGCTGAGCCGAATATCGAAGTTGATACTAGTGATGATAATGCAGGTTATGCGCCAGCAAACAATGTCTTCTCAAATGTCAGCATCAATGACAAACAACACAAGTTACGAGACGGGTCGGTAGTTATTGCTGCTATTACTTCTTGTACCAATACTTCCAATCCAGCAGTAATGATTGGTGCAGGTCTAGTGGCCAAAAAAGCTGCTGCCAAAGGTCTTAAAGCCAAGCCTTGGGTTAAGACATCGCTTGCACCGGGTTCTAAAGTGGTCACCGACTATCTTGAGAAAACTCATCTGATGGATGAGCTAGAAAAAACGGGCTTCTATTTAGTAGGTTATGGGTGTACGACTTGTATCGGTAACTCAGGGCCATTATCAGAAGAGATCGAAAAAGGCATTGAAGAAAACGACTTAGTCGCAGCAGCGGTACTGTCTGGTAACCGTAACTTTGAAGGTCGTATTCACTCGCATGTCAAAGCCAGTTACTTAGCCTCACCACCATTGGTCGTTGCCTATGCATTGGCAGGTACTGTTGATATTGACTTGACCACCCATCCACTAGGTCAGGATCAAGATGGCAATGATGTGTTCTTAAAAGATATCTGGCCAACATCAGAAGAGATCAATGAGCTGATTGCCAATAATATCGACGCTGAAATGTTCCGCAAAAACTACGGCGAAGTGTTTGACGGTAGTGCTGCTTGGAACGCTATTAGCTCAGCCGATAGCCAGCTGTATCCATGGGATGAAGGCTCAACATATATTAAAAACCCACCGTTCTTTGATGGTATGACCATGGAGCCAGAAGGTATCCCTGATATCGAAGGCGCTCGCATTTTAGGTCTGTTCGGCGATTCAATCACCACCGATCACATCTCACCAGCGGGTAATATCGATCCAGACTCGCCTGCAGGCAAATACTTGCAAGAGCGCGGCGTCATGCAAGCTGACTTCAACAGCTATGGCTCACGCCGTGGTAATGATGCGGTCATGACTCGTGGTACCTTTGCCAACATCCGTATCAAAAATACCATGATGGGCGGTAAGGAAGGCGGCTATACCTATTACTTCAAGGGTGACAGCGCGACGCTACAAGATGGTGAAGAAATGGCCATCTATGATGCCGCAATGAAGTATAAAGAAGACAAGCGTCCGCTCGTTGTTCTTGGCGGCGCGGAGTATGGTTCTGGTTCTAGCCGTGATTGGGCAGCCAAAGGTACTATTTTGCTCGGTGTCAAAGCGGTATTGACCAGCTCATTTGAGCGTATTCACCGCTCAAACCTAGTGGGCATGGGCGTGTTGCCATTGACCTTTAAAGAAGGTGAAAACGCTGAGACTTACAAGCTTGATGGTTCAGAAGTCATCAGCATTAGTGGTCTCGATAATGGTGAGAGCAAAACTGCCAAAGTCACTGCTACTCGCGCTGATGGTTCAACTGAAACCTTTGAGGTTAACGTCGGTCTACAAACGCCAAAAGAGCGCGAATATGTGCGTCATGGCGGCGTGTTGCACTATGTACTACGCCAATTAGCAGCAGAGAGTAAAGACGCTGCTTAATGGTTAATTAAAGTTAGAATAATATAAAGCCCAGTCTCCTTAATATAGGGGACTGGGCTTTTTTATTGGGTGAGAAGGAATAAGTAAGTATTGGGAAGTTTATTTCATTGAATTATCTGAAGTTCTCATTCCAATTCTCTTTAAATACTTTATGTCCTCTACTCTTTATTCCAACTTGCTTGGGAGTTTCCTAAAAACTGTGTAACTGCTTATAATCCATTAACAGGAGAATAAGCAATGACTACTCAATCTGACATTAAAAAACTAGCCGAGCAAATGGCTGGTAGCATGAAAAGCTTTGATGACATCAAAGACTTCCAAAAGCAGCTCATGCAATCCTTTATCGATACTGCCTTAGAGGCTGAAATGGAAGACCATCTCGGCTATCCCAAGCATGAAAAGGCGGATAAACCTAATAAGCGT